>PUNN01000017.1 GCA_003552605.1 Phycisphaeraceae bacterium | reverse complement strand
TGCATGAGGCGAGAAAGACGGCACATGAAGCATTTGGGCGTTTGCACTGAGCCCCCCTCACACCGGCCCTCTCCCGAAGGGAGAGGGAGAAAAATGCCTGCGGCGCATGTCATGCACCCTGGTCAGCGGCTGTCCTCAGCCGATGGCCATGCGAGCCCCCGGACGAGGCAACATGGAGCGCCATCAACCCAGCGGCGGGGGGGTAAGCCGACGATCCATTCTTGCGGCAACCGCGCGACAGGCAAGTCTTGTGGCAGGTGGAATGGCGAACCGTTTCCATGGAAGGGGGGTAGCACTCCCAGAAAAAAGCCCGCCGGTATCCGCGTCGATGTCGCGTGGTGTAATCCGTGCGGGTGCCTCGCATGCGACCCATGGGTTGACGAGAAGTGGCGCCCAAGCATCAAAGGGTGCTGGGTCGGCCCAAACCGTCACCGTCACGGCGCGGCGGTGACATCGCCATGCCAGGAGGGGCCGTGATTTGGCCCGGAATTGCCATGAGATTGCCAATTGTCATTGCAGCCACGCTGATTCTCACCGGTAGTGCCCTCTCCTGCGGGGCACCGATGGATGAAACGGCTTCGCCGCAGGTCGAACTCGGCGGCGACCGCGAGCACCAGTACCAGGTGGGGCCGGTGTACCGGCGGTTCAACCAGATGACGGTGTACCTCCGCGGGATGGACCGGTTCGAGCGCGGTAGCCCCACTGCGGCGAAACGGTTGCTGGTGACCAAGCAGCCCAAGTGGGACGATGATCCGCGTGCGCGGCGGCTACTGGTGGATGCCACGCTCGATGAACTGCCCATCACCCATAACGGGGGCGCCATTTACGCCGATGCCACGCTCGGAAGCCCCGCCCGGCCACTGCCGGTGGGGCGCTACCGGGTGGATGTGCATCTCGATGATGGCGACCGGGTGCAACAGATCGACTCTCGGCGGACGTATGTCATTTTCAATGCCCATCACCCGGCCGATCGCAGCGTGCATCATCCCGCTGCCTTGCAATGGCTGGATGAAAACCTTGACATGGTGCGCCAGCGGGATGATGACTTGATCACGACCCCGTATGATCTGGACCTGTATGACCCGGAGCTTTTCAAGCTGGCCATCGCGCATGTGGAAGGTGCGATGACCGGCCGCGCTGCGGCCGAGCGGGCCGTGCCGATTGCGGTGAAAAACGTGGATGGTTACTGGCCGGCCCTGGCAGATGAGGAGGGCGATGTGCCGGACGGCGCCCCCGGGCAGGACCCGGACTGGCAGCACCGGGAGGAGTATTTCGCCGCGACCGAGCGCCTGGAGGCCGAGGATCAGCGTGGTCAGTGCTTCGATTACACCATGCTTTATGTCGCGGCGATGCGCAGTGTGGGGGTGCCCGCCCGATCGGCGTCCGTCACGGAACCGGCACCGGTCGCTCACCCATACGCCTTGAACCACCAGGTGACCTGGGACTACCACGTCTGGCCGGAGGTGTTTCTCGATGGTGATTGGCGTGCCAGCGATGTGACGTATCTTGATGAAGACCTCGACTGGCGCTCCTCCGCCTCCCAACGCGCCGGCCTGCAATCGCGCGAGGGCGACTGGTTTGAGCAGATGATGGATGATGAGGCCGAGGTGTGGATCCTCAAGGATGATCAGAAGCACCAGATCACGGAGCAGTACGACCGGGACCGCCGCCGTATGGAAGCCCACCGGTGAGCACGCCTCCATTGCATCGGCAAGGGGGGTGAGCATCATTGCCGCGATCCTCGCCGTGGGCGTGGTGTACCGCCTCTATGCCCGTCAACAGCGCCGCAGGCGCGCCCTCGAGGCGGCGGGTTTGCTGCGCTAACGAAATCGCAGGGCCTCAAATCGCTTGCCCTGAGTGCCTGAAGCCCACCGTGCAGGTGTGAGTGCCGGCCGATCGTCGCTCGCCTGCGCCGCACGCTCCGCCCCCATCCGACCACCCGCACGCACCCGCTCAGCCCGACGACGCCGGTCGCGGCCATCGCTACACTGAGGCATATGAGTGAGCAGGCTTACCTCGACCTTGTCCGCCGGATTCTCGACACTGGAATCCGCAAATCCGACCGTACCGGGACGGGCACGCTCAGCGTGTTCGGCCATCAGATGCGGTTCGACCTCGATGTCGGCTTCCCGCTGCTGACGACCAAGAAGGTCCACCTGCGGTCGATCATCCACGAGTTGCTCTGGTTCATCCGCGGCCAGACCAACATCGGCTATCTCCACGAGCACAACGTCACGATCTGGGACGAGTGGGCGGATGGAAATGGCGATCTCGGCCCGATTTACGGCCGCCAGTGGCGGAGCTGGCCCACGCCCGATGGCCGCTCGGTCGACCAGTTGGCCGAGGTGATCGAACAGATTCGCACGACCCCGGACTCGCGGCGGCTGATCGTCAGCGCCTGGAATGTGGGTGAGCTTGACCGAATGGCCCTGCCGCCGTGTCACCTGCTGTTTCAGTTCTATGTCGGTGAGGGCCGGCTCTCCTGCCAGCTCTACCAGCGAAGTGCGGATGTGTTTCTCGGTGTGCCGTTCAACATCGCCAGCTATGCCCTGCTGACGCGGATGGTCGCGCAGGTCACCGGCCTCGCCCCAGGTGAGTTCATCCACACCTTCGGCGATGCCCACCTGTACCTCAACCACCTCGAGCAGGCGCATCTGCAGCTATCACGCCAGCCGCGGCCGGCGCCGGTGATGCACCTGAACCCGCAGGTGACCGACCTGTTCGCCTTCCGGTATGAGGACTTCACGCTCGAGAATTACGATCCGCACCCGGCCATCCGTGCGCCGGTGGCGGTGTGAACCGCCGGCGCTGCACCGCCGCGGCTCGAGCCGCCCGTTTCAATGTTGCCCCGGTGCCGCTTTCCCCTGGAACCTGCCCATGCGCCTTGCCATCATCGCCGCCATGGCCGAGAACCGCGCGATCGGTCGCGGCGGTGATCTGCCCTGGCACGTGCCGGAAGACCTTCGCCACTTCAAGCGCCTCACCCGCGGCAAGCCCATCATCATGGGCCGCCGCACTTACGAGAGCCTGCCCGTAGCGCTGCCGGCGCGGCTGAGCATCGTGCTGACGCGGAATCCCCACTGGCAGCCACGGGACATGGACCCGGCGG
>PUNN01000450.1 GCA_003552605.1 Phycisphaeraceae bacterium | reverse complement strand
CCCCCCGCACCCCGGCCCCCCGCACCGCTAGCCCCGGACCCCCAAGCCCCGGGCGGCTTGGAGCCCGGAGCCCCAACACGCCCTCCCGCATGATGGCCTGTTGCTGGATGCGCTTTTTTGCGCATGCGGTGGTGCCGCACACGAGGAACGAGTGACGATTTTTGCAGCATCAAGGCGATGTCCCGCGGCGTGTCTCCGTTGACCACGCGTCTTCGATGGCGGGCGATCGGGAGGCCGATCTCCTACCGCCCCCTGCCCTGTGACCCGATGTGTTCCACACCAGATAGGAGTATTCGCGAGTGATACAGACAGTCCCGGACGCGTTGCGGACCTTTTCGATCGGCCTGTCGGCCATTGCTTTGGCATTGGCCCTGGCCGTGGCCATGCCGACGGCCAAGGCCGGCGATGCTGACCCCGTGGTGTTCGATGAACGCACGGTCTGGCGAACGTTTGTGACTTTCGGGCCGGTGCTCGAGGGTGAGGGGGACGACTTCGAGCCCACCGGCCGCGATCGCGAATTGTTTGAGCACTCACCCGGCCCGGATGCGGACTGGACGGGGGTGGATTTCGACGATGCGGCCTGGGCGCGGCAGCGGCTGCCGCTCTATTCAGGCCGTGGCGATGATGGCCATGGCTTCCGCGAGGAGCGGACCGTGGCGATGCTCGCCACGCGCGGGGCGTTCATGGTCGACCAGCCTCGCCGCGCCGGTGAGTTGACACTTGACCTGCGCTACCGCGGTGGCGTGGTGGTCTATCTCAATGGTGAAGAGCTTACCCGCAAGCACATGCCGGAGGGTGACCTCGAGCCGATGACGCCGGCCGAGCAATACCCGCGCGAGACTTACCTCAGGCCCGACAACGGCCGCATCCCTCCGCCGCATGAACGCAACGGCGACTCCGAGGTCAAGTCCCGGCTCGAGGACCGCATCCGCAGCGCCACGGTCGAGTTGCCGTCTGACAAGCTTCAGGACGGGCGCAACGTGGTGGCCATTGCCGTGTATCGCGCGCCCTCGTATCCCGAGATGCCAAGCTACGCCGGCGGCCGAGCGCACTGGAGCAAGTTGGCCCTGCTGGACGCTGACTTGAGCGTCGAGGGTGGCGAAGGCATCGAGGCCAACGTCGGGCCGGGTTCAGACGTGCAGCACTGGAATGCTGACCCTTTGATGGCCATCGAGCCTGAGACCGGTTTCGCCGATCCCGGCGCTGAGCTTCGCCCCGTCCGCATGATCGCGCCTCGCAACGGGACGGCGTCGGGCCAGGTGGTCGTCAGCCGTGCCGATGGGTTCGGTGAAGCCGGGGTACGCGCCGCGGCATCCCCGCTGCGGCATGCCGATGGTGGCAAAACTCTGGGCAATCCCCACGTTCACTTCTCGCACATGCCGAAGCGGTCCGGGGGCGGGAAGACCGGCTACTTCGACATACTCAAGGATCACGCGCGGGATGATGCCACCGCGCAGCCGGTGTGGGTCACTGTTGATGTGCCCGAGGATGCCGATCCGGGACAGTATCGTGGCGTGCTGCGCATCGCCACCCGTCACAGCCCGGCTGTCGATGTGCCCATCGAACTGACCGTCGCCGAGTGGCGCACTCCCGATGTCGAGCAGCACGTCTCCCACCTGGCGCTGATGCAGAGCCCGGACACCATCGCCAAGCGCTACGATGTGCCACTGTATTCCGATGAGCACTTTGAACTGCTGGAGCCGTCGATGCGGCTGCTGGGCAAGGCGCGGTCGCAGGTGATGTATGTCACGGCGATCCGCCGGACCCATTTCGGCAACGATCATGCCATGATCCGCTTCCGCGACAACGGAGGTGGTGACATCGAGCCCGATTTCTCGGCTTTCGATCGCTACCTCGATATGTGGGCCGAGCACGTGGGTCAGCCGCGCATCATCTGCCTCAAGGTCTGGGGCCCGGGCCGCACGAGCGAGGAAGTTCGGCTGACGAAGATCGATGACCGGGGTGAGCTCGTCGAGTGGACGCACGATGATTTTGGCACCGGTGACTCGAAGCAGCTATGGGCGCCGGTGATGGAAGGGCTGCAACAGCGCATCGCCGATCGTGGCTGGCCCGAAGAGACCCTCATGCTCGGCGTGGGGGCTGATCAACGACCCTCATCGCGGACAGTCGAGTTTTTCCAGGAGTTGGCCCCGGAGGCGAAGTGGGCCCTGTTCACCCATGGCCGCGGCGACCCGCGCCCGCAGAACGGTGAGCACGTGATCCGCGGTATGGCCGTGGGCTACAAGACCTACCCTGACCATCCGCGCAGCCGCTTTCCCCTTGGCGACCGCGTCATCGGTGGCTGGAACAACCCGTTTCTGCGCACCACCTCGATGCGCAGCGCCGGGGTGTACGCCCCGCCCGCCAACTGGCGCATCCTGCCGGACACAAGCGTTCGGGCCAACTACCGCGGCCTGGCACGGATTGGTTTTGACTATTGGCCGCTGGAGGGCACCGCCTCGGGCGCCCGGGGAACGGGCCTCATCGCGCGCTTCGGCACCAACAACGTGCTCGATATCAACCTGATGCGCAGCAATGCGCGCAGTATCACCGCCCCCGGCCCGGAAGGCGCGGTGCCGACAGTGCGATTGCAGATGCTGCGCGAAGGCAGGCAGCTTACCGAAGCGCGCATCGTGATCGAGCAGGCGCTCGAGGACGATGAACGCCGCGAACAGCTTGAGGAAGACCTCGTCGACCGCGCCCGCGATCTACTTGACGCTCACCTGGCACGGATACTGCTGGCCGAGCGTGACTGGAACTGGCTCGTGGCCTCCGGCTGGCGCGAGCATGAACAAACCGTGTATGAACTCGCCGCCGCGATCGAGGCGGCCCTGGCCGACGATTAAACCGGTGCCCCGCACCGCATCCCGAGGAGACTCCCCGTGTTACACCGAATCGCGACAGCAACTGTTCATCCTGTGATCGCCGCATCGCTAGCCCTGGCTCTGTGTCTGGCTGCGACCTCACCGGCGAAGGCGCTGATCAACCCCGACTTCACGCCTGCGGACATGGTCCGTCGTGCCAATGCCGTGCTCGAGGTCGAGGTGGGGCAGTGGCGCGAAGGCGATGAGCGCCTGACCGTCCACGACATCAACACCGTGCGCGGCGACGGGCCCGACGAGCTTGTACTCGATACCACTGACCTCGACAGCCGGTCGGCCTCGAGCCTCGAAGAGGGCGCCTCAAAGGAGCGCAACAAGGCGATGGTCTTTACCGGTGACTTCTCCGCCGCGGCGATGGGCGGCGGTGGCGCCGGGCGGCAACCGGTGGCGATGATGCATCTCGATGTGACGTGGTTCGGCTTGTATCCCGGGGATGACGGCCGGCTGAGGGTGGGCGAGGACCCGATTGACCTGAGCACGGTATGGGCCGGCGACCAGGCGATGCTTCGCAGTGTCGTGCAATACATCCGCACCGACCCGCGGGCCGAGGTGCCCGTGGTTGTCGGCGCCGAGTGGGACCAGGATGAACTGTTCGGTGAGTTCGACGGCACGGTGTATGGGATGAAGGCCATCGAGATCGGGGGCGATGGCAAGCCGTGGCTGCTGGTGATGTATGAGCATGGCGACCGGCTCTTCGTGCGGAGTGATGAGGGGAGTTGGGAAGACCGCACGGAGGCCGTGGGCCTGGAAAGCCGCTCCCGCCATGCTGCTGCGGGCGATTTCAACGGCAGCGGCCGGGTCGACATCGCCACGTGGGATGGTGAGCAGCTTGCACTTCAGCTTCAGGATGAAGAGGGCCAGTTGACGGCCAGTAGCGTCGAGGTTGATGAAACGGTCAACGACCTGCTCGGCATGGCTGTCTGGGCGGCGCCGGATGCTGAGCGAAGCGGGCTGGTGCTGGCGCCGGCGGCGGGCGGGCCGATCGTGCTCGTGCCGAGTGGCGATGATGACTTTGAAGCGATCACGCTCGGTTCGCTCGATGAAGAGCAGGCTGCGGGGCCGGTGGTGGTCGGTGACTTCACCGGCGATGGGATCAACGACATTGTCCAGCCGCTCGCCGATGGCCTGGCGCTTTACCGCGGTGAGGCCGATGGCGGCTTCGCCTCGCCCACGCACGCGGCTGAAGCCAATCTCGGAGAGGACATCAACAGCGCTGATGTCGGCGACTTCGATGCCAGTGGCCGGCTCGATGTGCTCGTCTCCGGCCGCCGCGGTACGGCCCTGTTGATCAATGAGGGCGATGGCGCGTTCATCAACCGGATGGAGGCTTCGGGTGAGCCGTCGTACATCGCGCGGCCGAATACCGCCGGCGCGATGACACTCGATGTCAACAGTGACGGCCGTCACGACTTCCTGCTGCTGTATGAGAACATGGGCATGCATGTGTACTTCAACCGCGGGTTCCGCACGTTCGGTTACTCGATCTCGCTCGAGCTCGGCGATGCGATGCTCGATGGAACCGATGCGGCCATGAACGGACAGGTCGCCGCGGCGGTGGCCGACTTCACCGGCGATGGCAGCACGGATGTGGCACTGGTGACCGCCGATGGTGAAGGCTGGATGCTCAGCACGGTGCTCACCGATGGGCAGCCCCGCGGGGTCACCGTGGCGGTGCCCGAGCAGGTCAAGGGACCTGTTTACGTCAGTGCCAAAGAAGGGGAACGCTCACTCGGTGCCCGCGTGGTTCGCCCCGGAAAGCCGGTGTACTTCGGCAAGACGGCGAGAGGGCCGCTGAATATCACCTGGCGCATCCCCGGCCACGATGCCGAGGATGAACGCGTCATTGCGCTCGAGCCGCAGCGCTTCATCATCCCCGCCCCGTGAGTGAGCACGGAGCGTGTCGCCCTCGGCCGAAGCAGCATGCCCACCGGGCCGGGCGCCTTGTTTATCAACCTTGCGATGGAAACAGATGCGATGATGCAATGGATCACTGAACCCTCGGTCACGCCGGCCGTGGTGCCGGCGCTGGTCGGGCCGCTCCAGGCGCTGCTGGTGATGCTGCCGGCGATTCTTGTGGCGGTGGCCGGTGCGATCATCTCGATGCTCAAGCCACGCGCCATCTGGGCCGGCATTCAACTGTGCTGGCGGCTCAAGGTGCCGCTGGTGGCGGCGGCGCTTGTGGTGACGGCGGGTGTGTGGGCCTTCAACACGATCATGCCGGCCGGCGGTGCGGTTGCGGGTGAGGCGGCCGCCGGTGCGAACTGGCCGCTTTTCCGCGGCAACCCGCAACGCACGGGTGCCGTCGCCGGGACGGAAGGGCCCAACGCCGGCGATGTCAACTGGAGCTACCAGGGCCGCGGCAATGAGGCCTTCTTCGCCTCGCCGGCGGTGGTGGGCAACCGCGTGTACATCAGCTCGGCGAACATGAACCCGCTCAACCTGTCCGGCCGCATCTACGCGCTCGATGCCGATACCGGCTCAGTGGCTTGGGAAGCGGCCCCGCCGGGCTATGACCCCACTTTCTCCTCGCCATCGGTCAAAGGTGATTACCTGGTCGTGGGCGAAGGCCTGCACGATACCAAGGATGCCCGCGTCACATGCATTGACCTGAGCCCGGGCAATGAGGGTGAGATTCTCTGGAGTTACGAGACATCGAGCCACGTCGAGTGTACCCCCATCATTCACAACGGACGGGTATACGTCACTGCTTTCATGGACGGCATCTATTGCTTCGAGCTCGAGCCGGATGCCAATGGCGAGCCGCAGGTTGTCTGGCACATTGAGGGCAGTGATGAATACACGGATCCGGAAACCTCGCTGGCCGTTTATGAAGACACGGTGATCCTGGGGCTGGGGATCGGCGGTCACGCGATTGTTTTCATCGATGCCGATACGGGTGAGGAAAAATACCGCATCGATACGGACATGCCCGTCTTCGGCCCGCCCGCCATTCACGATGGCGTGGCCTACATCGGCATGGGGACCGGCGACTATGTCAACACGGCCGAGGAGGCCCGCGACCAGATCCTGACGCGGATGCGGCGCGAGGGAGCGAGCGATGAGGAGCTTGCCGAAGCGCGGCATACCTTCCGGCCGCGGGGCGCTGTGTGGGCGATCGACCTCGAAGATGATTACGAGGTGCTCTGGCGCCATGACCTCGACCGCACCGTGCTTGGTTCGGTCGCGATCAAGGATGATGAGCTCTACTTCGGCTCGCGTGATGGCTACCTGTACGTGCTCGACATGGAGGGCCGCCGCATCGGCCGGTGGAACGCTCATTCGCCGGTGATCGCATCGCCGGCCGTGACTGAACGCTACGTCTATGTGAAGACTGTCGGTGGCTCGCTCTATGCCATCGACCGTCGCCGGCTCGAGCCGGTGTGGGAACGGCGCATCGGCTCGCGCAGCATCGCCGGGTCGATCAGCTCACCCGCAGTCAGCGATGGGCAGGTGTTCGTCGGCACGGAGAATGAGGGTCTCGTGGCGGTCGGCTATTTCTCGGAAGAAGAGATCAAGCCGCTGTGGTCGGGCCGGCTCGGTGGTCCGGGCCAGGGTGGCAACCCCGAGGCGTGGCCGCTGCCTTCCGTGGGTGACTTCGAGGCCGCGTTCCCTGCGGATTGGATGGGGGCCGAGCCGGACCGCACCCTCTCCACCGCACCGCCGGCGGTGCTGCACGGAAGCGTGTTCGTCCCGGTCAGCGATGAGCAGACGCCCGGTTTGACCGTGCTCTCGGCCATGCTTGATGGCGATGAGTTCATGCGTGAGGGCCATTACGAAACGGCCCTGCCCGTGCATCAAAGTCCCGCGGTTGTCGATGGCCGGGCACTGACCGTGGAAGGGAAACAGGGCGACAGTGGCCGAAAGCTCCATGCGGTTGACATCGAATCGCTCGATGCCGCGTGGACGCGCCCCGTCGCCACGGATGCCACCGGCACCTTCATCACCGATTCAAATGGCATTTTCATCCAGGACAGCGCCGGCAAGTTCGCGGCGGTGACGCCCGAGGGTGAGACGCTGTGGCGAAAGCCCACCGGGCGAATTGAACACGCGCCGTACCTGACCGGGTCGATGGTCATCGTCGCCACGACCGACCCGAAACAGCTCATGGTTCTCGACCGCAAGACAGGCGCCACGCTTTGGCAGCGCGACCTTGATGAAGCCCCCACGGGGTCACCCGTGCGCCGGGGTGATCGGTTGTGGCAGGGCACGCGTGGCGGCATGCTGGCGCTGAATCTTTACGATGGCCGGCGGCACGAAGGCTGGCCCGCAGAGGAATACGGCGACAGCCGAGATGCCATGCAGCGCAGCGGCGTGGCCACGGAAACGGCCGTCACCACCCGTTGGGTCACATGGATCAACGAGGATGGTGAACTGATCGTGCTGTCGACCGAGGATGGTGAGCTGATCCGTACCGTGGTTGATGCCAGCACCGATGTGGCGCCGCTGGTGAGCCGGCAGTCGGTGTTCTATTACACCGATGCCGGCGTTCACCGCGTCCTGCCGCATGATGATGAAACCGAGTCGATGCTCTGGCTGGATACAAGCTGGCTTGGTGAACCCACGGCCGGGGGTATGGCCGCCGGTGATGGCCACCTCTACCTGCCCAGCCGGGGGTGGGGCCTGGTCCGAGCAGGGAGTGACTGATTGATGGCTGACTTGACCCGTTGGATTTACGCGTTTGATGAACCGGCCGCAGCCGCCGCCGAGGATGCGGCAGGCAATGGCCGGGCCGATGAGCGGGCCCTGTTCGGTGGCAAGGGCGCCAGCCTCCGCGACATGACCGCCGCGGGCCTGACCGTGCCGCCCGGCTTCACCATCACCACGCAGGCGTGTGCCCGCTATTTCGAACTCGACCGGAAGTGGCCGGAGGGTCTGGAAGCGCAACTGCGCGAGCAACTCGAAGCGCTCGAGTCCCGCACTGGCCGGCGGTTCGGCCAGGGGCAGCGTCCGCTGCTGGTGTCGGTGCGAAGCGGCGCGGCGGCGAGCATGCCGGGCATGATGGACACGCTGCTGAACTGCGGGTTGCACCGTGGCCTCGCCGAGCAGGTGGGCGATACGGCGCGTTTCTGGCATCTGCTGATGCAGTTCGTTCACAGCTATGCCCGCATCGTGGACCGGCTCGACGATGCTGATGCGCGAAAGCTTGAACCGGTGGCCGAGGCCGAGGCCGACAGGACGGCCGCCGAGGACCAGCTCAGCCGCTATCGTCAACTCACGGGGCACTCGTTCCCGGATGATCCGTGGGACATTCTCGTGGCTTGTGTCAACGCGGTGTTCGAGTCGTGGCTGAACCCGCGGGCCATCGCCTACCGCCAGCGACATGGCATCCACAACCTCAATGGCACGGCGGTCAACGTGCAGGCGATGTTCCCCTCAGAGGTTTCGGGAATCATCTTCACGCGCGATCCCAATGCCCCGCACAGCGAGCGGATGGTGATCGAGTCGCTTTACGGCCTCGGCGAGGCGGTGGTTTCAGGTGATGTCACGCCCGATCGTTTCATGGTGCATCGCGAGGACCCGGCCGATGTTGAGGCGTATATCGGGCACAAATCACATGCGGTGGCGGCGCTCGGCGAGCGCATTGAGCGCGATCCCGATGAGCCGAGCCTCGATCAGGCTCAGCTTCAAGAACTGCACATACTCGCGCGCAAGGTCGAGGACCATTTCGACCATCCCGTGGATATCGAGTGGGGTTTTGCCGATGGCGGTTTCGCCCTGCTCCAGGCCCGTGCCATCCGCGGCCTCGATGTCGCCCGGCATGTCGAGGTGCTGCGGGAGCGCGAAAAGCAGCGCCTTGCCGGGATCGCCGGCGACAAGCATCGCATCTGGGTTGCGCACAACCTCGGTGAGACGCTGCGCCATCCCACACCGCTGACATGGGACCTCACCCGGCGCTTCATGACCGCCGATGGCGGCTTCGGCCGGCTGTACCAGGGGCTCGGTTACCGTCCATCGCCGCAAGCACGTGAAGAAGGCTTCCTCGAGCTGATCGCCGGCCGTATCTACGCCGACCCCGAGCGGTTGCCCGAGATGTTCTTCGACGGCATGCCGTTGCGCTATGACCTTGATGCGATCAAGGCCGACCGCAGCGTGCTCGACCGGGCACCGCAGAAGTTCGATCCCAATCGCGCTGACAATCGCTTCCTCGTGCAGTTGCCGGCCAACCTCGCGTCGATATTCCGCGTGCGCCGTCGAATGCGGCAGGGTGCGGACAACGCGCGCGATCGCTTCGAGAACGAAGTGCTGCCTCCGTTTGTCGAATGGGTGCAGCAGAAGCGCAAAATGCGCCTTGATGAGCTTGGTGACGATCAGTTGTTCGAGGAGCTTGAGGCGCGGCGGCGCCGGGTGCTTGATGAGTTTGCGCCCGAGTCACTGCGGCCGGGCTTTTTCGGCGGCCTCGCCTTCGATGAGCTGTCGAACCTGATGAACCTGATCATGGGCGAGCAAGAAGCCGCCGACTGGCTCGGCAGGCTCACCCGCGGCCTCGAAGGCGACACCACGTTCGAGCAGGATGCCCTGCTCGACCGCATCGCCCATGGGCGCGAATCGCTGGATAAGTTCATGAACCGTTTCGGCCACCGCGCCATCGGTGAGATGGAGCTGAGCACGCCCCGATGGCGCGAGGATGCCACCTACATCGAACGCACGATCGAGCGCTTGCGCGCCGGGACGGGGCATGATCCCGAGGCGATGCACGAGTCGAATGTCGAACAGCGCTGCGAGGCGGAAGCACAACTTCCCGAAGTGCTCGCCCGTCATGGCGCCGGCAGCCTGCATGGCCGCATCGCTCCACTGCTTGCGAGGGCGCAGGCCTTGCTGCCCTACCGCGAAGCCGGCAAGCATTACCTGATGATGGGCTACGAGGTGCTGCGCGATGTGATCGAGGCGATCGGTCAGCATTTCGGAATCGGTGGCGATGTGTACTTTCTCACACAGGAGGAATTGCCGCGCTTCGTGCAGGATCGCGAAGTGCTGATGGAAACCATCGCCGCGCGCAAGCTCGATCACGCCGCAGCGCAGCGCCTCGAGATGCCGGACCTGATCGACTCGAAGGAGCTTGATGCACTCGGCGTGGCCACCGCGGTGGAAGGCGGTGATGAGTTGACCGGCACCGCCGTGGCCTCGGGTGTAGGCACGGGCACGGCCCGAATCGTGTTTGATCCATCCACCGCCGATGAGCTTGGCGAGGACTACGTGCTTGTCTGTCCATCGACGGACCCCGGCTGGACGCCGCTGTTCCTCCACGCCGCGGGCCTCATCGTCGAGCGCGGCGGGATGCTGTCGCACGGCGCGATTGTCGCGCGCGATTTCGGCATCCCCGCCGTCGTGTGCAGCGATGCCACACGCCGCCTGAACGATGGCGACACCGTCCGCGTGGATGGCAACACCGGCCGCATCTCGATCATCAACCGCGCTGAATCCGGCGAGACGCCGCAACGAACCCCGGAGGCAATCCATGCTTGAGTGGTGGAATCAGCTCTGTCTGACCGTGTTTGATACGCTTCTCGGATGGCTGCTGGCCTTTCCGTCGGATGTGGTGCTGTTGACTGTGTCGATCGGCACCGCGGCGATCCTCGTGCTGGCGCGGCCGCTCACGACGAACCAGCCGCTCTTGAAGCAGGTCGCCGCCGACCGCCGGCGCCTGCGCGAGCTGATCCGTGAGGCCCGGAAGCAGCGTGACAAAAATGCTGTCAGGCGGTACCGGAGCGTGCGCAACATGGTCAGCATGCACAACATCACCGCCGAGGGCAAGCCATTGCTTGTGGCGATCGTGCCGATCGCAATGCTGGCCACGTGGGGCTTTTTCCGGCTCGAATATCATCCGCCGCAGGTTGATGAGCAGGTCGAACTTGCAGCGTACGTGCCCATTTCCGCGGCCGGTGATGCGATGCACGCCCTGCCGGTCGAAGGGCTGAACAGCGACCGGTGGATTCAGCCGATCGATCCGCGGCCGGACGAGCAGCCACCCTACGGTTTGGCCACGTGGACACTCAGCGCGCTCGAGCCGATCGAACAGGCCACCATCGAGCTCGACTTCCGCGGTGAGCGGCTTGAACATCCGATCTCGGTCGGGCAGCGCACATATGCCGACCCGCTGGTGTTCCATGATGATGAGCTGGTCACCGAGCTGCGCATGCGGCCGCTGAAGCTGTTCGGTATTGTCCCGGGCATTCCGGTGCTGATGCTTCCACCCTGGATCGTGGCCTACCTGATCGTGGTCATTCCGTTCGTCTTCGTTCTGAAATGGCTGCTCAGGATTGCGTGAACGCGGCGATCGGGCAACGCCGCGGATCAATGTGGAGGCAGTGGCAATGGATGGGCGATGGCGTGCGCGCTGCGGTCTTTATCATCAGCGTCGGGGGTGTCGGTGACATCGGTGGCGATCAGCGCAGTGCCAGCACGGCCCTGCGGATGACCACGGAGGTGAGGTAAAGGCCGCCGGCGGCGAGGACGATGGCCGGTTCCGGACTGATGGGAGTGTCGTAGACGAGGATGCGGGGAACGGTGGTCAGCAGCATGCACAGGATCACGCTGATCCACATCATGTGGACGAGTCGGGTGGCATGATGGCCCGCCGTGGCCGCCGGCAGCGCCAGCAGCGCCAGCACGAGCACCAGGCCGACCACACGCATCACGGTCATCACCGTCAGTGCCACGAGCACCAGCAGCACGAGGTTGGTCCAAAGGGCGCTGATGCCCTGCATTTCCGCCTGCTGCTCATCGAGGCAGATGGCCATGAAGCGCTTGTGGAAGACAAGCACCGTTGCAAGCACGAATGCGGCGAGCACGCCGAGGACAACCAGTTCACTCAGCGGTACAAACGAGATGTTGCCGAACAGATAGGCCGTCACTTCCGCCTGGTAGCCGGGGGTGAGCTTCAGCAGCACCAGGCCGATGGCCATGCCCACCGCCCAGATGGCACCGAGCAGCGTGTCCATCCGCTCGCGCACGCGCTGATGGATCAGGCCGATCAGCAGCGCGCCGATCACCGCCGCGGCCATGGCGCCGAACAGGGCTGCCTGGTCGACCTGCTCGCGGCCCGGCGCGCCGCCGAGTTGGTCACCCGTGGGCGCCGGGAGCAGGCCGCCGGTGAGCTCTTCCACGCGCAGGCGGAACGTCGGGTCCACCCACATGTAGGCAAGGTAGATGCCCGCGCCCACACCGCCGATGGCCATGTGGGAGATCGCCCCGCTGGCCATCACCACCCGTCGGGTGATCACGTACGGGCCGATGATGCCGCAGCAGATGCTTGCCAGCAGCCCGGCGATCAACCCGTGCAGCAGCAGCGGGTTGTGGTGAATCATTGCCTCGAAGAACGCCATGAGTGAGTATCCGGTCGGTCAGCGTTGAGGGTCAGTAGGGTCGGCAGCGGCCGACGTGGTGGTACCGCTTGATGCCTGTGCATGCGTCGGCTCGCAGCCCTCCTTGCAGCCGGGGTCGGTCAATGCACACTCATGGGCGTGATGAACATGGCGCACATCACCACCGTACATGCGCGCGATGATGTCGGAGCTGATCTCATCGGCTGCGTGGACGCTGATTCGGCGGTTGAGGCAGGCAACCCGCTTGAGGTGTGCTGAGACGAACGAGACATCGTGGCTGACCATGACGATGGCAAGCTCGCGGTTGAGTTGATGCAGCAGGTCGGTGAGGCCGGCCTCGACATGGGCATCGACGTTCGCGGTCGGCTCATCGAGCAGCAGCAGGTGCGGCCGCGCCACCAGTGCGCGTGCGATCAGCACACGCTGGCGCTGCCCGCCGGAGAGGGTGCCCAGCGGCCGCCGCGCCAATTCCGCGATGCCGACCTGCTCGAGTGCCGCCATGGCCGCATCGATCTCGCCGCGGCCGAACCACGGCCCCCAGCTTGAACCCTTGAGCCGGCCGGTCAATACGATATCGAGCACATCCGCCGGCACCGAGGCATCCACGGTGGCATGCTGCGGCACGTAGCCGATGCGGTGGCGCATCCGCGAGGGTAATTGGTTGAAGATGCGCACCGTCCCCTTCTGCGGGCGAAGGAAGCCGAGGATCAGCTTCAGCAGCGTGGTCTTGCCGCCGGCGTTGGGGCCGATGACCCCGAGGAAGTCGCACGGCTCAATGCTCAGGCTGACATCTTCGAGCACGGGCCGCTCGGCACCGGCGGGGGGATAGCCGAAGGTCACGTTTGTGATCTCGGCGATCGGGTTGCTCGCGGTCGCGGTGGAAGTCATGCCGGCTCCGGGCCCATGCGGGTGGGCGCTCTATGCAAGGCTTTGGGGGGCACGCATCAGGCGATGGCGATGCTGCGTGGTCATTCAAACGATTCTGCAAGTCGGCGCGCCACCTGTCGCAGGTTGGCGGCCACATCTTCGGCCAGCGGGTCAATCCGCACGACCTGCCCATCGATCTGATCGGCCACGGCCTGCGCGGCGGCGCTGCTGATCTGTGGCTGAACGAATACCGTCCGCGTACCCTCCTCGCGAGCGGCCCGCAGCAGCGTGGTCAATTCCGCATCCGTGGGCTGGCGCCCTGAGATCTCCACCGGCACCTGGCGCAGGCCGAACGCCTCAGTGAAATAGCCCCATGCCGGGTGGTAGACCAGCATGGCGCCGCCGCGATGCGGCTCGAGCTTGGCGCGAATCTCGCGCTCGAGCTCGGTCAGCTCATCGAGTGTGCTGCGCAGGTTCCGTTCGTAGATGCGGCGGTGTTCGGGGTCCACCGCGGCCAGTGCCGCCGCGATCGTCCGCGCCTGAAGCTGCAACAGCCGCGGGTTGGTCCAGATGTGCGGATCATCGCCATCGTGGTGATGGTGGTGGTGATGGTCATCATCGTGGCCATGGTCATGGTCACGATCGCCGTGCTCATGTCCGTGGTCGCCATGGTCGTGACCTTGGTCGTGCTGATCATCCACATAGTCGCCGTGGACGTGCTCTTCCATCCGCCGCAGGGGGATGCCCATCTGCGTGTTGACGATGCTCAGCCGCCCATCGGAAGCCGCCTGTTCGACGGCCCGGAACCAGCGGCCCTTTTCCTCGAACTCGACGCCGATGCTGAAATACACCCGCGACTGGATCACCCGCGTGGCATCGCGGTCGGTCGGGGCGTGTGCGTGCGGGCTGGCGCCGGGCGGCAGCACGATGAACACATCCGCCCGGTCCCCGGCGATTCGCTCGATGAGCCATTTCTGCGGCGGGATGCTCGCGGCGACCT
>PUNN01000352.1 GCA_003552605.1 Phycisphaeraceae bacterium | reverse complement strand
GATGGTTGCCCCGACCGGCTGCTGCTGGAAACCCGCCTGTGTGAGGATGGCCGCCACTGGTACGCCGACACCTTCATCTGCGCTGCCGGCCTGGAAACCCCGCTCAACGCCCCCGCCCTCACCCACCCCCTCGACCGCTGGCACACGCTGGCCCTGGTCTTCGACGGCCGGCAGATGCACCAGTACGTCAACACGCGGCGGGAGCTGTCGGCCCCGATCACCTTCAGCCCCCCACCCCCCGGCCGCACCAGCCTGGGCATGCGCATCGACGGCACCTCGCCCTTCACCGGCCGGCTCGCCGCCGTCCGCTTCACCCCCGCCGCGCTCGACCCCGCCGACCTGTGGCGCCCCCCTCACCATCGCCCCGCCCCTGACCACCCAAGCGCAACCCCTTTCCTCAACACGCCTTGCACCACCGCCCCGCCCCCGCCGCCCCGCCGCCGCCCGGGTGCATGACACACATCGCGGGACGCCTCTTCCTCCCTCTCCCTCCGGGAGAGGGCCGGGGTGAGGGTAGATGGACAGGCCAGCGCCAAGCCACCCTCACCCCCGGCCCCTCTCCCGCCCCGGAAGGGGAGAGGGGAGTTAAGGATCGACCATCCACCCGCGACACGTGCCTTGCACCACCGCCCCGCCCCCGCCGCCGCCTGCGGCCCGTGCGGATTTGACATACCAAACCGACCCAATACAATTCTCCCGCCTGAGACGAGCACCCCGCCGCGCCCGCGGCGGACCGTCGTCGGGGGTGTAGCTCAATTGGTTAGAGCATCGGACTGTCGATCCGAAGGTTGCGGGTTCGAGCCCCGTCACCCTCGCTTGCACAAGCGGCCCCCAGCGGCCGCTTTTTTCATGCCGGGCGAGGGTGTGGCGACGGACGCCCAGCGCGTGATATCCTCTGATAATCGCCGTCAGCGGACCCGGCGGATCGTCCGACGCCGAGCCGGCGGCGATGGACCGACCGATGCCCGCTCGCATCGCCTGGCATGGACAGATGGATACCCCCCCGGCGATCGCATCTCCGGGCCGACGCCACCCCCCAGGGGGTGGCGTTTCCATTCCCGCGATGTCACCTGATCCGGCACGGGCCCAAACCGCCCAGACCGGCCCCTCACCCGCTCCACGGCACCGGCTCGGTCTCCCCGGCCCAGCGGACCTTGAGTCGTGAAGCGTACTCTCCCGTGTATCCGGCGATATGCAGGAGGGCCAACTCCACGTACCACAACGCCAGTTTGCCGGCCTCAAGGAATGATTCAGGCGGGAACTCGCAAGTCCTGTCGGGATGGACGACATGATTGCGAAGTTTGGCAATCGCGTCCGGGCCATCTGACCATTTCCCATCCTGCTTTCCTTGGAGGAGCGGACTCATATGTCCCGGAATGCCGCGTGGTATGTCACAGGAGGACAGCAACCGTCGCACGGTGTCCGCAGCCGTGCTTTCCTTGAACTTGTTCTTTGACAGCATTTGCTTGTCTTGCACACACAGCGTCCAAGCGAGGGTTTCAAGGGCGATCTGAGCATGAACGACTTGAACTTCAACAGTCGAGGCAGCACCCCGATCGTTCCCAGCGATATACCAATGAAGAATGTGGTTCAACGCTTCGCGCCAGACCGCATCCGCCTGGAGCCGTGCGAATCCAGGAAACACATCAGCCAGCATCCTTCCGCGAAGCGGCTCGAACCAGGACGCAAATCGCCGGATGTTCGGATGCATGTGGCGCAAGCCCCATTCCTCGAACACCATCTGCCCACTGCAATCATAGCCGCACGTCAATCCCACGCCCGCCCATCGCCCCAGGGCAAAAGACAGGAACTGATGCAGCAGCGTAAGCTGATCGCCCAACTCTTGCGATGAGAATGCTGTGCTGTCTTTACGCACGATTTGAGCAACATGAGTCAGGTGATATCCGCCTTGAGCTTTCAGTGCCTTCTCCCGATGGTGCGAATCCTTCATGCTCGCGATTGTGAAGCGCCAGCCATCCACTTCGAGGTTGACATGGGTGGACAGCGTCCGCGGCTGATCGGATACTGCGCCGTCATCCGTATCGACGAAGAAGTGTGGAAAGTTGAACACGTGTACAACAGCCCGATGGATGCAATCGCTTTCCGGCAGGGCATTCACGCCGAATTGCACGGGACTCATCACGATGCTCGCGCTCTGCCCCGAGATACCGACCGAGGTGCTAACCGACATGGAAAAAGTGGGAATCGTGATCGACCGGCCGAGCAATCGTACCGACGATTCAGTCCCCTTCTTTGCAACACCGTGATCGCCTCTCGATACCTCTTCTGCATCCAATTGCCCCTCGGGTACCCGAAAGAGCAAATCCGTGCGCGGCGCAAACTGCATCTCCACTTCGACTTCGCATGTGCCCTGGAGCGTGCCAAGCGTCACTTCCGCCCGATGGGTCCCGAGGCTGATCGGGGCGTTCGGGGCATCCTGCTGGTACACAGGTTCGATTAGATTACCGCTTCTTGTTTCCACGTGTTGCCCCTTTGCTCGGCACCGGGCGATCGGCTTCCATCTCGTCCGCCACGGCCTCGATTCGCTGCATCAGGTCGATCGTCTTGCGCAGGGCTTCGACGATGCGGGGGTAGTGGGTCAGGTCATCGTAGTCCAGCGTGCGGCCGCGGCGGTCCTTGAGCCACTTCTCGCAGACCTGGTACCCGCCGATCTGGAACTCCCACACCGCCGGCTCGACGCCTTCGAAATACTGCTTGGGGTTGATGTACACGCGCCCGCTCTCGGGATCGGCATCGAGCGTGACCTTGCCAGCCTTCAGCCCCGCAGGGCCGGGCGGGACGTACATGGGATAGCCCTTCGCCACCACGTTGCCGCCGGTGACGGGATAAGCGACCGAATCGCCGGTGATCGCCTGATCCTCCAGCAGATGGGCGGCGAGCAACTCGTGGCCAAGCTCGGCGAAGCGGATGAAGTGCCGGGCATCGGCGGGCGGCGGCACCCGGGGAAAGTCGACCTTGAGCATCGGCTCGTACCGCCGGCGATACCCCGGCCAGTGGAACACCGCGTAGATGTACGCCAGCACGTCCTCGGGGCCGAAGCTCCCGCCGGCCGACTCAAGGTCACCGCAGCCGTCGCTGATAAAGCTCATGCCGGTGGCCTGCTCCACTGCTTCGACGGACGCAGGATCAAGG
>PUNN01000202.1 GCA_003552605.1 Phycisphaeraceae bacterium | reverse complement strand
GTGCCCGCCTGACGAAGAGATCCCCGACGAAAGCAGAGTTGGTGAAGAAAAAGCCGATGGAGACGAGAGTGAAAGCGATCGCGACCCAGGGGAGGATCAGTAATCGCCCGGGCTCATCGCACCCCGCCTCCCCCTCAATCCCCCCACCACAGGCCCAGAAGGCCGCCCAGAATGAACGCCAGGAGCGTCTTCTCGCCCGAGGTGTTCAACTCCTGCACCCGGTGAGGCTGAGCATTCTTATTCTGCACCGCCGGCATCTCGTAACGGTCGGCCATCCTGTCGGCATAGGGGTAGTACGGTGTGCGACGGCTGGTGTGGATCCTGCCCATGAAGAAGTCGCGGACGCTGCCCTTGCATCGCTGGACCGCCTGCTCCTCGTAGGCCTCAGCATCATCTTCGAGTGTGAGACCGTGCTGAGCGGGGTTGTAGTGATTTACGATCTGCCAGACGTGGCGGAGTTCATGAGCAAGCCGACGGACATAGCCCTCGTAGCTGGTACCCGGCGTAATGTGAATGACCACATCGACCTCACCATCATCTGAGGTCAATGTAGAGCCGCCGTACATTCTCTCTTCGCGGCGGGGCTCATTGAGGTAGACCTCCAACTCGTAAGGATCGAGCGTGAGGTGGTGGCAGAGGGCGTGCAGGTTCTCACGCACGGCCTGCTCCGCGAGGTGGTTGCTGCCGAGCGGGTCGCCGGCATCCACCAGCCAGATGCGCGAGTCCTGATGCCGGGCCATGAAGGCTTTTCGAGCCCTTTCCAGCACCGCCCGCTCAGCCGGTGACTGATCCCGCCGAGCCGAATAATCGATCGTGCTGGCGCGGTCAAGGTTATCCATGGCCGGCTCCTTTTCCCGGCAAGAAATCCCGGCGTGTTCAGTCGCACCCGTTGCCCGCCCCCGCCTCCACGACTCCTGAGGCATTTTACCCGCTACCGCTGACCGGCGTGGCGCAGAACCTGCAGCGCAACACTGCTTGCCCCTTAACCTCTGACCGATTCGATAGTTGCGAAGCCTCGCCCAAATCCCCTCAGCGTCGTCATCGCATCGTACCATGATGCTGTGATTTCGTGATCCGGGGCGGATTCGCCCAGTTGCCCATCCCCGCGGCTCAGCCATGGATGGGTATCACAACGAAAATTTGCCCGAGAGGACCAAGGCCAGCGGGCCCGCACCTGAAACCATCGTATTTCTTCCGATTCGCATCATCAGCCACGTGACCGAGGTCGGGGTCCCCTCACTCTTGTGGTCCTCTCGCCCGGCGGCATGCTGCTTGGACCACCGGGCCGTGGCCGCCCCCATGGCTCGAAGGCGGTGTCCTCGGCCAGCCGGGGATTCCCGCAGGTCTTGCCACGTTGGCCGGGCCCCACGGGCCTACTTGCCGTTGGGGTCATAATTTGTTGACCCGACGCGAGATATGAACTGACCATGGCGCTTTTCCGCCCTCGGCAGGGACCGGCTCCGCTTTCAAGACCGCAATTCACCCCGAGCCGTACTGACAAGTTGGGCCCCGCGCACACGCGGTGAAGGGGGCACCCATCCCGCCCCGACTGTCATAGGGGTGTCATCATATCGAGATTCATGAAGGGGTTATTGCTTGCCTCTCAGGGCGATACATGGTACCCTTTTTGAACTCCCATCCACAGAGAGTCTTGTGCGGCAACGTCCGTGTCGCACCGGTGGATGGACCGCAGTCGCGCAGGCCCAAACTGTGGGCCTCGGTAAAGTGAGCATGAGCCGTCGCATGCCCCCAGTGATACCGGCGGGCAGGAGTCGACAATATGGCATTCCTGAGGGCGAAATGCAGCAGCTGCCCCGGTGCTGAAGCGCCCGTCGAAGGAGGGCTTGGATGCCTGAAATCCGCCGGTGGAGTAGCGCGTGATGGGTAAGTCGGGCCAATCCACACTTCCAGGCACACGTGGCCGGTTGGTCAAGCGTGTAACGTGTCCCAACTGCTGGCATCGGTTTGGGCCGGAGCACCTTCTGTTCATCGCACGGCATGAGAGCCTGCTCGGCGACCCTGTTGCGGGGCCGCAGGCGTATCGCCGGTTTCTTCCATCGCGCTTCACACCAAGCGGAGATGCGCTCGACCCACATGGCATGGTGTGTCAGGACCTCGCCTGCCCGCGCTGCCATCTGCCGGTGGCGCGGCCGTTGATCGAGATGCCGCCGCTGTACTGTTCCATCGCCGGGGCACCGGCGAGTGGCAAGAGCTACTTCCTCGCCACGATGACCTGGCAGTTGCGCCAGCAGGCCAAGCGGTTCGGCATCCAGGTCACGGAAAGCGACCCGACGGCCAACTACGAGCTGCAGCGCTACGAGGAGGCGCTGTTTCTGGCCACCGATCCCGAGCGGCCTGTCGAGATCCGCAAAACCGAGACCGGTGGGACACAGCTTTACCAGACGGTCAACCTCGACGGCCAGCACCAGATGCTGCCGCGGCCGTTCCTCTTCACGCTGCAACCCCTGCCCGATGCCTCGGGCAATGGCGGTGTCTCACCCGAGCGCCAACGCGCGCTGGTGATCTACGACAACGCCGGTGAACACTTTCTCCCCGGCCAGGACACCACGGAAACACCGGTAACGCTTCACCTTGCACGTGCGGCCACGATCTTTTTCATGTTCGACCCCACGCAGGATCCGCGCTTCCGACAACGCTGTCGCAGCGATGATCCCCAACTCCGCTTCGGCCTGCGTGCTGATGGTCAGACGTCACTGATGCGGCAGGAAGCGGTACTCAGTGAGCTCGCATCGCGGGTAAGGCGACACACCGGTCTCGGCCACGCCCAGCGCCATCCGCGGCCGTTGGTGATCATCCTTGGAAAGGCCGACATTTGGGCCGACCTGATCAATCTCGACCTCGAGCGCGAACCGGTCGAGATGGCATCAAATGGCGGTGGCGCTGCCTCGGCGCCGGCCCGGGTAAACCTCGATCGGATCGAGCAGGTGTCGGAAGACTGCCGCGCGCTGATGCACGAGTTGTGCCCCGAGATCGCCGCCGCGGCGGAAGGCTTCGCCGACCGCACGCTCTACATCCCCGTCAGCTCGCTCGGGGCAAGCCCCGAAGTGGTGGAGGATGGCGGCCGGCAGTTCTACGGCATCCGGCCGAACCACATCCGGCCGCGCTGGGTCACGGTCCCGCTGCTGTGGGCCCTGGCGC
>PUNN01000473.1 GCA_003552605.1 Phycisphaeraceae bacterium | reverse complement strand
GGCGGTCGAGTTCATCGAGCTGAGTCTGGCGGTCGAGCGGGGCCGTGGCGATCCACCGCACCAGGCCCCTGGCACGGGCGCAGTCGAGCGACCCGATCCGCGTGGCATCGGGTCGGCACACCGTGGCGGTGACGTTCCGCGCAAGTGCAGCGCGGGCCACCGGGTCCAGCAGGAGGAATGCCATGGGCAGCAGCGCTTCGACCATGCCACTGCCCCCGCGGGTGATGGCCTTGGCCGCCATGTCCCCCAGGTTGGGCCAGCGCAGCATGGGGAGTACGAGGCGGGCGATATGGGGGGATGAGGGGCGGGCTTGCTGGAGGTGGTGTTTCAGCACGGCAGCGGCTGGGTGGCCGGGGCGGTTCAGCCGGCCCATGATCCGCCCGCAGGGCCGCGGCAGCATCCATGCCAGCGTTTCAATGACCGGTGGGAGGTCGCCCCGGTCGACCTCGAGGGAGGCTTCGATGGCCTCGGCGAGCAGGGCGATGCCGGCCGGGTCAGTTCTCCCGGCGTCGGCGGCGGGTGGGTCGATGGCCGTCTCGCGGGCGAGTTCAACAAGGCACGCCCCGGCCGCCTGTCGGCCATCGGCATCGGCCCGCCGCAGCAGTTCGGCCAGCAGATAAGCCAGCGAGAGGTCCCTTGAGCGGCCGATGATGGCCACGAGGTTGCGCGCCGCGGTCACATCGCGGTCACGGGCGACGGTTCGCAGGGCCCGGGCGAGGAGGGGGGTTTCCGCCCCTATCTGCTGTTGAATCGCCTCGGGCATGCGGTGGTAAGCCCGCACGAGGGGGGCAAGCGCCTCGGGCCGCCGCCGCTCAAGCAGTCGCCGGGCGATGGCCGCTGCGGTGTCATCATCGGCCGTGGGCAGGGCCTCGGCCATGGCCCGGTCGACCGAAGGATCGGTGGTCCGGTCGATGAGCCTGTATATGTAACTATTTGATGACATTGCATTTACATCAATCACGGGGCATGCGCTGCCCTTGATGAGCCGCAGGCCGGGCGGCAGCGTCGGCACCGGGGTGTTATCGGCAGGCCGGTGGCGCCGGCTGGAAGGACTCTGCGGGTATTCACCGCCGGAGGCCCGATTGTGCGGGCTCGCTGGCGGAGAAAATGGGAAAAATTCGAAAAAATCGCGTTAAAGGGGTTCCCAAATTCGCCGGTGACTTCTATAATTCGCTCTCGATCAAGGGACCCAAGGCCCTCCGCAGAGTTTCTCCGGATCCTACCCGCCGGACTCAGGATGAGTCTTATCCCTCGTAACCACAACCGGATAGCGCCTCAACCGAAAGGACGACCATGAGCGTGAGCCATAAAACGAGCAATGTTCAACTATACCGGCTGCTTGTGCATGGCCGGGCCCTGCACCCGGAGCTTTTCGACCTCCAGGCCCGCCGCACCTTCCGCCAGGACCTCTACGAGGTCGAGAGCTGGATCATCCCGGCCGGCCACGTTGTGCGGTTTGGTGCCGACGGCGAGTGGCTGACCGAGACGGTGATCGAAAACGGCGATCACCTGCCTGAGAACGGCCTGGTCTACGCCCTGCCCTGCATCGGCGAGAAGGAATACGAGATGACGCCCGAAGAGGGTGTGGTCGGCTACGTCACCACGGTGCAGACCGAGACATTGACCGACAACCTCTATCTCGCCACCTACCGCGAGATGCGCGACTTCGCCCACGAGACCGGGTCACTCAAGCACGAGTGGCAGGAGATCGATGGCACCCCGTGCCTGTCGGTGCTCGATGCCCAGCGGTTCAAGCGGGAGTACCACGTGCAGAGCTACCACCTGCTCGGCACCTCCGGTGTGGTCCTGCGGACGCAGTCGATCTTCGAAGTGGTCGAGTAAGCCGCGACCCATGCCCGGCCGGCACGACCGTGGCAGCGCTATTGCATTGAAAGGACCCGCGGTTCCGCCGCGGGTCTTTTTCATGGTTCATGGGGAGTCCACCATGCCGCATCGCCGCACCCCGGGCGGTGAAAATCGCCCCCCACACGGCAGGGTCAGCAGCCGCTCGGCAATACGTGGGGCGATGGCCATGGGGCTGACCGGCCCGCACATCGCCATGGGCATTGGTCGCGCCTCCGGGAGCCTCTGACACAGCCACCCGGCACCGCGGCCGGATGTTTTCGATGCGGTGGGAGGGGATGGGCGTCGGTCGCGATACGCCCCGCGCTACACCTTCAGCGCCGGCTCGTATTCGAGGGTCTGGCGGTAACGCTGGCGGATCGGGTCGATCACCTGGTCGATCAGTTCCTCAACCTGCTGAGGGGCGCGGCCGACAAAGCGTGCCGGGTCCATCTCACTGTCGAGGTCGATCCCCGCGAAAGCGGGTTCAGCCTTCAGCCGCTCGAGCAGGTCGTTTTCGCCCCCCTCGCGCTTGACCTGTTCGGCCGCGGCCTGGCTGTGCTGGCGGATCACCTCATGCACCGTCTGGCGGTCGGCGCCGCGGCGGACGGCGGCCATCAGCAGTTCCTCGGTGGCCATGAACGGCAGTTCCGCTCGCAGGTTCTTCTCGATCGTCCGCGGGTAGACCACCAGCCCGCCGCTGATGTTGATCGTCAGCTCGAGCATGCCATCGGTGGCCAGAAACGCCTCGGGCAGCGAGAGGCGGCGATTGGCTGAATCATCGAGCGTGCGCTCGAGCCATTGGGTCGCGGCGGTGGCGCTGGCATTGGCCGGCAGGGACATGATGAATCGTGCCAGCCCCGTGGCCCGTTCGCTGCGCATCGGGTTGCGCTTGTAGGCCATGGCCGAGGAGCCGACCTGCTCGCGCTCGAACGGCTCCTCGAGCTCCTTGCGATGGGCGAGCAGGCGGATGTCGTTGCACATCCGGCTGACCACCGAGGCCAGGGCCGCAAGCGAAGACAACACATGCACATCCACGATTCGCGGGTAGGTCTGCCCGGTGACGTGGTAGACCTTTTCCGGGTCGACACCCATCTTCCTCGCCACACATCGTTCCAGCTCGCGAACCTTTTCATGATCGCCATCGAACAGGCTCAGGAATGATGCCTGCGTACCGGTGGTGCCCTTGACGCCGCGGAAACCGAGCGTGTCGAGCCGGTGCTCGATGTCTTCCAGTGCCAGCACCAGGTCGTAGGCCCACAGCGCCGCCCGCTTGCCGACGGTGACCGGCTGAGCCGGCTGAAAATGGGTAAAACCGAGTGTCGGCAGGTCT
>PUNN01000461.1 GCA_003552605.1 Phycisphaeraceae bacterium | reverse complement strand
TCCCACTGCCCACTGCCCACTGCTTCCGCGCACTAACGGCCGGAACACCTCGAGGCGCATTACCCCATGCCCCGCCCGCCCGGCGTCACCGATGAAGCGAGCATTGCCCCGATGAAGCGAGCGGCCCCATCGCATCGCCGGGCCTCGTGGCCGCGCGGACCGGCTTGTCCGCACCTGGCCGCAGCAGCCCCGGGCCATACGTCCCCCGCCGCACCGGTCCGACCGCCCCACACCACACCATTCACCTCGTCGCCACGGCAGTTCGCCACATCGTCACATTGCCTCATCATCTCGTCACCAGTGGTTGGTAATGCTCAATCTCGCCGCGGAGCCACCGCGCCAGGAGGCGGGCATGCAGCCGGATCGCCGCGCGCCACGAGCAGCGGTAGTCAAACAGCGGATGCGTCACAAGCTGATCCAGCCGCGCCTCGTACGCCCGGATGAACGCCTTTCTCCCCCCATCCCGCATGATGCACCCTGCCTGTGAGCGCGTGAAGTCAGCATTGCGAACCATCCCGGTGTTGATTGCCGTCAGCACGGCCGAATCCACAATCAGCGGCCGCAGCGGTTCCATGATGTCCAGCGCCAGCGCCGGCCGGCCATGGCGCGGCTGATGAAAGAAGCCCCACCACGGGTCCAGCCCTTCGCCGAGCAGTGCCACGGTGCATTCCTTGGCAAGCATGGCATAACCGAACGACAGCAGCGCATTGACCGGATCGCGCGGCGGGCGGCGGTTGCGATTCTTGAAATCCCACTCCGCATCGAACTCCCGCGGCCGCAGCATGCCGCTGAAGTTGCGGAAGTACGTCGCCGCGAGGCCGCCCTCGACCCCCAGCAGTTCCCCGATCGCCTCGACCGTCTCGACCCGCCCCATCAGATCGTCCATGTGCGCCAGTTCAGGTGCAGGCGGCCGGCCGTTGCGGCGAATCATCGTCCGCTGATTGGCCCCCTTGGCCGTGACCAGATCGCGCGCCAGTTGCAGGCAGCGGTCCGGCCGCGCGGCGGCGGCATATTGCGCCGCCCGGTCGAAGGCGTTCTTCAGCGTAATCCCCGTGGCGATGCCGTAGAACCAGTGCCCGCTCGAAAGATAAACGATCGGTATCGCCGCCTCGCACAGCAGATGCACCGTCTGCGTGGAGACGGAGATATTGCCGCACAGCACGAGCTGGCTCACATCCTTGATCGGCACGCGGGCGAGGGTCTGCGTACGCTGCCGCACGATCAGCGATTCACCCTGCTTGCCCACGCTCGCACCCTGCTCCTGCACATACAGCGGCAGCGCATCATCGCGCGCCGGGTACAACCGCCGGACGGTGGGCGCGGCGGGGTCAGGCGGCACCTGCTTCAATGCCAGGGTCTCATC
This sequence comes from Phycisphaeraceae bacterium, assembly GCA_003552605.1. GTDB lineage: Bacteria > Planctomycetota > Phycisphaerae > Phycisphaerales > Phycisphaeraceae > B1Sed10-187. Next base: position 1,819 of record PUNN01000461.1, on the reverse strand, counting down.
GGGCAGACACACCGCGGCCAGCGAGCATCCCCAGCACTTGGGGCTGTCTTCCAGCGGCGGCGGCAGTTCGCTGCGCATTGCCGCAGCACGGGCCTGCTGAATCAGGTTCAGCGTCCGCGCCTCAAGGTCAGCCGTGAACGGCACATCGACACGCGTGCGCGAGCCGGCGAAGTAGAGCACCCCATGATCACATCGGTAGCCATGTTCACGCAGCAGCAGCCCCTGCGCCATGAGCTGAATGCGCTCCGGCTCGTAGGAGCGCTCGGCGTTGGCCGGCACCCGGCCGCGCTTGGTCTCGACCGGCAGCGCCTCATCGGCACCATCATCACCGGCCGCGGTGGCCACGAGGTCAAGCTTGGCGGTGATGCCCAGCCTTTCCGAAGCCAGCGGGACCGAGCGTGAAATCTCCGGCGGCTCATCCCCTTGCTCTGCTGCATCTTTCGTCTCACCCGCCGCGGCCTGTGCATTCGGCCCTTCATCCGCCCCCGCCTTCACCGTCGCCCCGCTGCCATCCCGGCCCGCCGCCGCGGCATCGGCCGCCCCGGCCGTCCCCGCCCGCTCGGGATCGGGCAGCACATGATCGAGCTTGTCCACCCGCCGATGCACCGCCTTGCCCTCCACGGTGTACACATTCTCCGCCCACCGCACCTCGACATGCATCAGGTGAAATAGTCGTGGACAGTACACATATTCGTTGAGCATGCGGACGGGGAGCAGATCCGGGGGAACCCGGCTTCCATCATCATCCTGCGGCATATGGTCGGAACCGGTATTCATTTCAAACCGACCGGGCGGGGGCAAAGTTAAGGTAATATTGATTGGGCTTATACTGCGTTGAGCGATATACGGCAGCCACACCCATTGCGCGAAGGTCTCTCGGCGAGGGCGTTTCCTCGTGGAGCATGGGATGCGTTAGCAATGAACGGACCACGTCCAAGCTCAACGACACATTCCATAAAGGCCACGTAAGCTCCGATTCACGTCTTAGCCGACGGAATCCGACGGTGGCGACGGCCGCACCGGATGGACACGTTGGAAATAGCGGCAGCGCCTGCAAGGCAAGCCGATTCGCACCGATTACTGACAATACGCCGCCTTTGCTCGGGTCGGATGCAAGCAAAGCATATTCACGGGCTTCGAGAGGGTCCCATCGCAACGACGGCCCTCGCGCACTGTATTGCCACTTTCCAAGAAGTGCCTCCCGGATATCTTCCACAGTTGTATGCTGCTTGATCTTGAGAGCATAATCGAGCATCCCCTGCCCGGCCGCATCACCCGAGCGCACCATCCGAAACGCCGTATCAGGAAAGTTCGCATCCCACTCGAGAACGACATCACTGCCCAGCGCGGCAAGTTTGTCGGCCGCTGTGCGATCGAGGGACGAGGTCATAGAAGCCGCCTTGAGGGTAGTTTCCCGAAACTTACGGGCGCTGAAAGGAAGTTTTTTGTCAATGTTCCAAGGACACTCGTCTTCCCTACTAAGACTATCCCATAACGCCTCCACAAGGTCCTCACAGTCTGCAACCGGCGCAATGACAACCGGAGTCCACTTGCCGCTCACGAGACGCCAGATCATCTGAACGCGTTCTGGTTGGCATCGCTCGCTCAACACACGCAACGTCCCCAATGCCGCCAGGAACGCCAACGGATTCGAGCCGTCGAGGCCGGTCAACTCTACGGTGTGCGATTCATCTGATGCAATCACGATGAGATCTCCTGTGGCTGGGATGCACGGTCAACGCCCGGGGCCGCTCCAACGCTGCTCGCGGCATGGTCTGCCAACCGCAGCAGCGCCTCGAGATACGCAAGGCCCCACCAG
>PUNN01000460.1 GCA_003552605.1 Phycisphaeraceae bacterium | reverse complement strand
GGACGAAGAACACCTCTGGGGGCCCAACCGCTATACCGGTGGACGAACCAAGCTGAACATCACCACGGCGATTGATCGGGAGTATCACAGCAAGAGCTACTTCTTCACCGTTATCCGCAACGATGAGCCACGGTGGGTGCAGTTGAAAACGGATAGCGGGGCGACCATGTATCTCAACGGGGTTCGCATTCAGGAGAATGATTACTTCCGCATCGAGCCGGGGCTGTACCCGATGATGGTGCAGATCGGCATCGGCGAGACCAGCCCTTGGGGCGTGATCGCCATGGAGCCGCGCCTGGTGGAGGTCTCCGATCAAGAGGCGGAGGAGGGGGTCGAGACCCTCGTGGACCGGTACGAGAAGCGGCACGCAATGTGGCAACAGGATCACAATGAGTGGACCCGCACCGATGGTGGCGATGTGAGATTCACGAAACTGTTCGAGCGGACGCGGATGCTCATGCGGCTGAACTACCAGCAAGGCATCGGCGCCGGCGGCGCCCAGGGCAGCACCGTGTTCCCCATGGGGCACGAAGGCCCGAACAAGTACGCCACCGCCTACCGCAACGTGTTGGGCCGCGAGGTGTCAGGCTTGAATGATGTGACCCACTACCTGCCGTTCAAGATGTTCACCCGCGTCTATCGCGACGATGGTGATGACCTCATGCAGGAGATTGTTGGCGAGCCGGACCTTTACATCCGCAACGTCTATCACGAGACGCGGGACCTGACCGGCGATTTCTTCGCGGCGATGTTCCCGATCATCCCCGAGGATTGGCAACCGGCAGCACTGTGGTTCTGGCATCGCCATGTGGGCGCTGAAGGCCCCGGAGATGCGGACAAGCTCCTTCACAGCCCCGGCCGGACTCATGGTAACTACGGCGATTACGACACACACCCGCTGTGGGTCTTCGTTAACTATCCCATGGATATGATCCCGCAGCACCCCGCCGAGTCCATGCCGCTGACGTGGGAAGCGCCTCAATTCGGGTACTACGGTTTCCGCGATAGCTGGGACGATGAGGATGGTTTCCTCGTCCAGCTCTGGGCGAGGGCCTATCACTCCGGTGCCGGGGGGCGAGACAACGCCGGCACCTTCCGCGTCACGGGCCTGGGCGAGCATTGGAGCAACCCCGGCGGCTTCAGGTTCGGTGAAAACCTCGTGTTTCTGCCTGGGGCCGATATCAATACCGGTGCCTGCGGCAAGGTCGCATACGCCCGGAGCGAGGAAGACGGATCGGGCGTGGTAACCATCGACATGTCCGATGTTTATGCCGGATCGAGCGGGAAAGGTTCGCTCTACGAGAACTACGGCAGCGTCCGCCGTCCGGTCGCCTTTGCCGAGACGGGGCTGTCGGGCCTGCGGTCGATCGGCGTGGACTACAGCGGCAAGAGCGGCGCGCCTGCCCTGATCGTCATCGTGGACGAGATCTCCGGCATCGGCGAAGTTGATGATGTCGACAACTCGCTGTGGGCCTGGCAGCTTGACAGCGGCCGGGAAACGATCGGGAAAGCCGAGGATGTCGAAGAAGGGACTCGGGAACACGGCGTCCGGTGGCGCGGCGAGGTGATCGACTACAACGTGGGCGAGGTGCTGCACAGAGGTGCCGAGCAGCTCGACCGGGACGATACGACGGTCGACGGGCAGCGCTTCCGAATCGCCGGCGAGAAAGGAGGCAGCCTGCAAGGCACCTTTGTCGAGCCGGGCGATGTGTCCATGAGCTTCGAGGAGCGCTGGGAGGAGATCATGCGCTACAAGCGCAACGTGAGCCGAATCCACAGTCAGTCTCTGTTCGCCAAAGGCGAAGGCAAGTACTTCGTCGTTCTGACCCTCAGCGAGGATGATGAACATCCGGACGTCACCGTGGAGGGCGAAGGCCTCGACGCCCGCGTGCAGGTCGGCGAGCGGACCATCCGCTTCGACGGTGAGAAGGTCGTGTTTGAGTAACGCGGTGGCCGGCGGCGCCGGCGCCGGTCTGGTGACCAGCACCAACCGGCGCCGGGCCGGCCGCCACCGACCGACTGTGCCCGGTTGCCCGGCACCATCGGCCCTTGATGATCATTCGAACAAATGCTTGGAATCGTCAACGTAACGACAGGGGGCGTGCATTGTAAGGTCAGCCGGGGTGTCCCCCGGCTCATAAGGAGTCAACTCATGGTCAACTTCTCTTGGATGCATCGCGGTGGTCGCGTCTGTTCGATGTGGAAAGGTTGGATACTTCTGGCCGCGTTTGTGGTGTGCCTTTTCGCCCCGGGTGCCGTCCGCGCCGATGAAGGGGTTGAACTGATCGACAGCCACACACCATGGCGCATCTGGCTGGTTGTGGAACGTGATGGGGAGAAATCGCCAGCGCCACCGGAAGGATGGCACGAAGCCGAGTTCGATGATTCAGTCTGGGGTCGGTTCGCCACCGATCTGGAAAACTTTCTCGGCAGCGACGCCAGGGACCGGGGCGGCAGGCGTGAGCTTGTCGTGCGCAGCCGTTTCGGAGTGGCGGACCCGGACGCCGTTGACGATCTGCAACTGTCTGTGAAGCATATCGGCCAGGCCGAGGTCTTTGTCAACGGACATGAGATTACCAGTCAGGATCGCAGATCCCGGACCCTCACCCAGCGGGTGCCGTCCGATGTGCTTCGCGAGGGCGGCAACGTCCTGGCGATTCGGCTGCAGGGCGGTAACGTGGCGCTCGACGAGGTGACCCTTACCAGCGAGTCCGGCCGGGGCGTGATTGCCTATGAAGAGGCGCTGAAGGATGTGCGGCTGTGGAACGCCCTTCCCTTCGACACGATCACCTCCGATACCAGCCGCAGTGCGCCGTTCCGTGCCACATGGAACGTCAAACACGTGGCCGTCTCGCCGATCGGCCTTGACCACGCCAATCCATTCGACCCGCTTCGGCCGATGCGGATGGTTGCCCCCCGCGGCGGATCGGCCTCGGGCCAGGTCGTGCTGAGCGGGCCCGAGCCGCTGGGCGAGGTGCGGGCCAGCCTCGGGACGCTGCGCGGCCCCGACGGCGAGCGGATCCCCGCCGACTCACTTCAGGTCCGCTACGCCGTGGAGCAGGATGCCAGGAGGGGCGCCCGGTACTTCGATGCCCTGATGGCTGAACCGCCGCGGGACCCGGGCACCCCGCAGCCGGTCTGGGTGCTTGTGGACGTGCCGCGGAATCAGCAGCCCGGATGGTACACCGGCGAACT
>PUNN01000128.1 GCA_003552605.1 Phycisphaeraceae bacterium | reverse complement strand
GTCGCGCGTTTGCACCGAGTCCGCCCTCACCCCGACTCTCTCCCGAAAGGGGGGTGAGAAAAACGCGTCCTGCGGCGCATCTCATTCCCCGCCCCCGAACCCCCGGAATCCCCGGCCCCCGGAACCCGCCCCCCCAACGGGCGCATGACACGCGCCGCGGCGGGCAACCCGGGGCTGGCTGTGTCAGCGGGCTTTCCCGGGGGTCTTCAGCCCGATGGCCATGCGAGTCCCAAGGGGGGCCCGGGAGCGCCCTGTACCCCCGGATGCCCCGGAGCCGCATGGCCCTCGGCCGCGGACGGCCGCTGACCATGCCCCACCTTGCCGACCCGCGGCCCGTGTCATGCCCCCCAACCTTGGAATGCACGCAGCGATGAAAGCAGGATGGGGATTCGCTAGTATTGGGTTGCTGCCCGCGTCGCGGTATGAGGCAGCGTGTAGATCAACTTGTCGGAACCGGTTTCATGCAACATCCCAAGATCGTCATCCTCGGTGCAGGCAGCTTCTTCTTCGGCCGCAAGGCCATCTGGCAGATGGTCCACTCCCCCCACCTGCGGGAGGGCACGCTGGCGCTGGTCGACACCGATGGGGAGCGACTGGAGAAGATGCGGCGACTGGCGGAATTGGCCCGCGACCATCACGGGGTCAAGCTCGCCATCGAGGCCTCGACCGATCGCCGGGAGGTGCTCGAAGGCAGCGACTTCATCGTGCTCTCTTTCGCTGACCGCAATGCCCATTTCCGTGGCGTGGATTGCGAGGTGGCCGCGAGGTACGGCATCCGCATGTGCTCGGGCGACACCATCGGCCCGGGTGGGGTGATGCGAAGCGCCCGGGAACTGCCCGAGGTGCTGCGCTGCTGCGAAGACATCAGCAACCTCTGCCCCGATGCCTGGGTGATCAACTACGTCAACCCGACCACCGTCCACGGCATGGCGATTCGACGTTATTTTCCGAAGCTCAAGAGCCTGGCCCTGTGCGATGCCCAATGGGGCCTTCGAAACCGCTTTGCGCAGCTCGCCGATGTGCCCAATGATGAAAAGCTCACCGTCCTCAGCGCCGGGCCGAACCACTACACCTGGCTGCTGAAGGCCGAGTACGATGGCCGCGACCTGATGCCGGACATCATCGCATCGCTGCGCGCTTCGGCCGAGGCCGACTTCAATGAGCAGGCCCAGGGCGGCGGCAAGCATGCCAAGGGCTGGCTGAACAACTCCATCGCCATCGAGCTGTACGATGCCTTCGGTGTGCTGCCCACCGTGCTCGGCCACACCAAGGAATACGTGCCGTTCTACCAGGGCCGCGGCGTCAGTGGCAACGACCGTCACCCGCCGCTGAAACTGTTCGAGGCCGATGAGCGCACCCGGCAGACGGAGAAGGCCTGGGCGCAGGTCGATGCGTTTCTCAGTGGCGAGCAGAGCATGGACAGCTTCGATGAGCAGTTCGGCCCGGACCCGGCCACGGACCTGATCGAGGGCATGTGGGCGAAGCCGGCCTCGCGATTCTTTGTCAACACCACCAGTCACGGCGCCGTGCCCAACCTGTCGCACGATGCGTTCATCGAGCTATACTGCGAACTGGACATGGACGGGCCGAGGCCACTGCCCTGCCCGCCCATGCCGCGGGGTGTGCGGGGCCTGTGCGAGCAGGTACTCGACACCCACGAATTGACGGCCGAGGGCATTTATGAGGGTGATCTGAAGCTGCTGCGGCGGGCGCTGTTGACCGACCCACTGACGATGAGCATCGGTGACACCGATGCGATGCTCGAAGCGTTCCTCGAGTGCGAACGCGATGCGATCGATGCTGAACGCTACGGCCTGAGCCCCGCCGCGGCGGGATGAATCACCGGGGTTGCCGGCACGGGGAAGCATCTGAGAAGTGCCACGGTAAACCATGTGGTGAGGGTATCGGCCATGACCTTCGATGGCGGGCAGATCCGCACGATCCTGTTTGACTACGGCAACACCCTCGTTCCGTTTTCGCATGATGCCGTGGCACAGCTTGATGGTGCGTTCGAACGGGCGCTGGCGAGGCATTTCGGCCGTGTCGACCGCGAGCAGATGCAGCGACTTCGCGAGGCCGATCGCCTCGCCCCCTATCGCGGCGATCACCGTGAAAATGACCCGGTCGAGGTGACGGCGAGCCTCGTATGCCGGCTTTACGGCCGCCGCCCTTCGCCCGAGGTGCTTGAAGACCTGCTCCGCGTGCGCTATGAGGCGTTCATCGATGCCATCGAACTGCCGGCCGGTGTCCTTTCACTGCTGCATCGGCTGAGCGAGCGGTACCGCCTCGGCCTTGTCTCGAACTACCCGGATGGGGCCGCGATCCGCCACAGCCTGCGGCGCATCGGCATCGAGTCGGTGTTCGAGGCGATCGTCATCTCGGGCGAGGTCGGCTACGTGAAGCCTCATCCCTGTATCTTCAATGTCGCAGCGGAAAAGTTGCAGCTTGACCCGCAGTCCACCCTGCTGATCGGTGACAACTGGCTTGGTGATGTGCAGGGCGCCAAGCGCTACGGCATGAAGGCCGCGTGGCTGCGCCAGTACGACCTCGTCGAGGTGTTCCCGCCCAACCCCGGCGACCACCCCCCGGACCTGGTGCTCGATCATCTCAATGAACTGGAATCGCATCTGGGCATGGACGGCAACGAACGGAGCGGCTGATCGCTGGTTCATCTCCGCGGGTCCGCGGGTGCAAGTGTGCGAGTTGCCTGCAGACCTGATGGGCTGCCGGGCACGGGTGGGTGTGAGGCAGATGAACCGGAAAGCGAAAGGTTATCGTCATCATGCACCGGCTGGCACAGTCGCAGGGGGAAGGTGGTGCGGGGGTTGATTCACGCAGCCCAGCACGGTGGCAGGCGGCCGTTGCCCTGCAACCGTGCGAACCTGCCGTTGGCCCCTCGCCTGGGCATTGTTGTGGTTCTTGCGGGCGCTTGTCATGCCCACTCGATTGGGGGATTGATCAGCCGATCGAGCGTGGGCTGGTCCATCCATGGCAGGGACTCGAGCTTTCTTCGAAGCGCAGCGGGCATGGGCTTGCCTTGGCGCTCGTGGCGAGGGCGGGTCTTCCAGCGGCGGTGCATCCAGAGGTATTGCTCGGGCTGTTGGCGCACCATCTGCTCGATGGCATGCATGAAGCGGGCGGTGACGTAGTAGATCGGGTCGGGCTGCGACTGCCAGTGCTCGGGATGGATGATGTCACTGACGCCAAGTTCGAAATGGCAGCCGAGGCCGCGGCGGCGTGCGTAGCCGCAGATCACCGGCACCTGCCGGCTGACGGCAAGCAGTGCCAGCGACTTGTGCGTGCTCGCGAGCCGGCCAAAAAACGGCACGAACAGCCCGCGGCCGCCGGCATTCTGATCGGCCACCAACCCGAGCATGCCGCCGGCGCTGAGCAGGGCGGTCATGCGGTCGAGTTCCTGCTCCCATTTCGAGATGATCCGCAGGCCCCGACGCTGGCGGACCTCCAGCAGCCACTGGTTGATCAGCCGGTTGTCGATCGGACGGGCGACCGCTTCGATGTGGTAGCCGAGGAGCGCCAGCAGCGAGCCAAGCACCTCCCAGTTGCCGTAATGGCCGGTGACCAGCACCAGGGCCCGCTTCGAGTTGAACAGGTCCAGCGCTTCATCAAGCCCGCGCAGCTTGATCCGGTCGGCGAAGTTGTGCCTGCTGAGCAGTCGTGGCGTGCTGAAAAGCTCAACGGCCAGTCGGAAGAAGTGGCTGAACGAGTCGACGGCAATGCGCTCGCGCTGCGCATGGGAAAGCTCGGGGTAGGCACCGGCGAGGTTGCTTAACGCCCGCTCGCGATGGCGTCGGTCAAAACGGTAGAGCTGATGTCCGAGGCCCGCCGCCCATCGCAGGGCCGTCTCCGGCTGGACCATCCCCGCTCCCGCAGCGCCGATCCGCGCGGCGGTGTAGACCAGCCGATCCGCGATGCGCTGCCTGAGGTGGACCATGAAAGATGAAGGTAAGAGGCGGGGGCGGCGGGCGGTGGTGTGCCGAGGCGGGCCCGAAGAACGGGTGGTGAAACGTCTCAGCCGTGGATGTTTGCCGGGGCACCTTCGGGTCGGCACCCGGCCAACCTGCGAAGGCGGTGCTCACAGATGCGTCGAACAACCCGATGCATGGCGCCCGCGGCCATCGTCCGCCCGGGCCACGCGCATAGCCCCGCCGCGCTTCGCTTGTTTCGACGTCCCTTGGCCGGGCCACGGGCCACGGCCGTCAACGCGTGTAGTAACCGATGAGGGTAAGGAATCGGTTCTGGCTGAGCACGGGGATACCGCGATCACGGGCCTCTTCTTCAAGGTCGTGGTAAGCCTCGAAGGCCTGCTGCTGGCGCTCGTACTCAGCGCGCTGGAACTCATCGGCCTGCTCGGGCAGTTCCGGCTCCTCCGGCCGCACGCCGAGCACCACGTAATCCACCTGGTAATCCAGCTCGTCCATCAGACGCCCGCGGAAGCTTCGCACGAGCGATTCAATCCGCCGCCGGTCGCCCTCGGTTGCCCGGCCGCGGTCGGCGAGGTCAAACTCGCCGTGGACGAAGAAGTTGTACCGCCGGTCGCGATCGTAGACGACGTTGAAAAGCTTGTCGCCGATGCCCACCTCGGCATCGTTGTCCCGGCGCACCACCTGCGCCACGGCGCTCTGATCCTGGATACGCACCACCTCGACCGAGGCCTTGCCGCGGCCTTCGCCGGCGCGGTCGGGCATGGGTTCATCGGCATCGAAGACCTCGAAGGTCAGGCCCATGGGCACGCCGTGTTCACGGCCGATGTTGATGATTACGTGATGGCGGTCAAGCTTGCGGACCACCTCGGCATCCGCACGGATCGGCGCCTCGGGCGTGGCCACCGGCGCCCGCTCGCCGAGCTGCTCTTGAAGGTCCTGAATCTCCTGCTCGCGCTCGAGGACGGTGCGCCGAAGGTCGGCCACGATGGCGCTGGTGTCGCGGGCATCGACCTCTTCGCGGAACTGCTCGAAGCTCTGCTGCGTTTCACGCAAGCGGTCGCGCAGGTCGCTGTACTGATCCTGCCACCGGTCGCGGTGCTGCTCGTACTGGGCACGGGCCTGATCGAGCTGTTCGCGCAGCTCTTGCTTCGACTCCTCATACTCCTGGCTGACCTGCTCGCTGCGTTCCTGTTCTTCCTCGGCGAGGTCACGGGCAGCATCACGCTCATCCTCGAGGCTGCTGATCCGGTTTCGCAGCGACTCGGTCTCACCGATGAGCGTGTTGATGTCTTCCAGCAAATCACGGCGGGCTGCGAGCAGGCGTTCCTCCCCATCGCGTTCCTCGTACTGCGGATCCGCCAGCGTCTGTTGATCCCCATCGACTTCAAAGGTGATGTCGCGCAGTTGCAGGCCCCAATTGCGATAGTTGTCAGCCTCGTCGGCACCGACCAGTGTCCGCCAGTTTCGCACCTCTTGCAGCATCTGCCGGACGACGGGGTTGGTCGTATCGGCCCGGTCCCAGTAGCGGGAGACTTCGGCATTCTCCCGGTCGCGATCGCTGAGCGTGCGTTCCAGGTCACGCTCGGCCTGCTGGCGTTGCTGACGGTGATCGTCGATCTGGAGGTTGGCCACGATCGCGAGCGTGGTGCTGGCTACGGTCAGCAGGGCCATCAGCACCAGAGCGACCCCGACCCCCGTTGTAACGCTGCCGGACCTTGCACGTGCCGCCATGGGAGGGCTCCTTGATTCGTGGAATGGCGCGGCGGGCGGGGGGACAGGCGGGCGGATGCCCGACCTCGACCCGGCCGACCGGCCACGCGGGGTGGTTTCAAAGTGTCGCTTCTGCTTCGCGGGGCGTCAAACCGCCGCGAGCGGCGACATCAGGGTGGGCATAACCTCAGTAATACGGGTCCTGGCCGGCCATCTGCTGGACCGCCTGCGAACTGGCCGACTGAGGCGACTGCGAGCCACTGCTCTTGCGTTCAAGCTGCTTGGCACTGCCATCGGCGAAGCCCACGGTGATGCCCAGCGGCTCGCCGGTGCCGTGCCAGTCGTTGCGGGACTCACCGGCAGGGAATCGCGAGCCCAGGACCACCGCATCGGCGATGACCAGTTTCCGGGCGGGGTTGGACACTTCGCGACGGCCCCCGGGCCGGCCGCCGAAGAGCCAGACGTTGTCCTGGGTGTAGTGCTGCTGCGTGTTTTCGGGGGAAGCCGGGTACCAGTAGGAGGTGCCGAACCGTTCATGAACGGGCTCGCTACCGCCCATGCCCCCTTGATCCAGCGGGCATTGGGCAATCTGCTCGACCTCGGACAGGTGGCGATTCAGCGGCCGCTGGTTCTCGTTGCGGTTGCCACCCATCTGGCCACTCGTGCCGCTTGTCCCGAGCAGGCCCATCTGGAGGTCATCGGTGCCCTCGCTCGGGCCGGGATAGATGCGGTCGCGCTCGCGCATGGCGGCATCGATTGCCATGGTAATCTGGTTCACATTGCTCAGGCAGGCTGACAGCCGCGCCGAGCGCTGCACGCTGGCGATGACCGGGACGAGGATGCCGATAAGCAGAGCAATGATCGAAATAACCACCAGAAGCTCGATGAGCGTCACGCCTTTAGCACGAAATCGCATGGCCGGGCTCCGAGGTCGTCGATTCATGATGAGGCCCTGGGCGAGCGATGCCCGCGTGGTGCCGGGCCGGCCTCACATCGGCCGACCCCGCGCCTCACGCTCCCCCACGGTGGCCATCGCGCTACCACAGCCTCCGCATTGCCTTTAATAGTAGCATTCGTGAGAATCGACCGCCATTGATCGTGACCCGATCCACCCCGTCCAGACCGACCGCCCGCCTCGGTGGCCTGCCCGGCTCCGCGGCGGCGCGTGTGATGGCGGCGGCCTACTTCATCACCCTGATGGTGGCCACCCACCTGCCACGGGTGCCCCGGCCGCCGACCCCGCCGGGCCCGATTGAGCCGGACAAGCTGTTGCACTTTGGCGCCTACGCCACCCTTGCGCTGCTGCTTGCGGTCGCCCGGCCGTGGCCGTGCTCGCGAGATAGCACGCAAATTATTGTGACTGCGTTGTTTGCCGTGCTCGTCGGCGGTCTGACCGAGGCGACCCAGCCGTTGTTTGGGCGAAACGGCAACCTCCACGATGTGCTTGCCAACGCCATCGGTGGCCTGAGCATGGTGGCCGTGCTCTGGCCGCTTCTGGTGGGGATGGGCTCGCCGGATGATGACCGTGTCGGCGATGTGCCCTCCCGGCGAGCCGCTGATGAGTCGCGGGGGCGAAGGAGGCGATCGCGGCGGAGAAGCCGGGTGCTTAGCCGCTCGGAGGAAAAGGCCGCCTCATGCATTGTCGGAATCCTGTCGATTGCCCTGGCGCTGAGCGCGCTAGCGGCAGCGGTCTTCCCGGTCGAGATCGGCCAACACCTGCCCGGGGCCGGCCCATTATTCGTCCATGGGGCGGCGGGGTTCGTGCTGACGTGGCTGCTGCTTGCAAGGTGGCGACTGGCGGCCGCCCCCATCATCGCGGCTGTATTGCGGGCGATCGGTGGCAGTATGATCCTTGCGCTCGGGCTAGTTGCGTCCCTGCGGCTGCGACTGCTCGAAGGTGCATGGGTTGAGGACGGGCCCGGGATGGTCTGGTACATGCTCGGCGTGGTGCTGGCGCTGGTGCTCGTGTTGCTGCGCGACTGGCAGGCCGCGGAGTCGCCGCCGGTTGGGGAGCGTGAGGAGGCGGAGGAAGCGAGGGCCGGTCATGGCCGATGACCAGCCCCCCCCGCCCACCAGCCACGGTCCCTCATCGGAGGAAGGCCGGCCGCCGGACGACCGCGGCGACGGTGGACCCTCGGGTGTGCCAGACGGGCTTGCAGGCGGTGGCCGAGCGGAAGGCGCCCCGGCTGGGGGCAGCGAGCCCACCGCGGCGGTGGGGGGAGATGAGTTCATTGGTCACGCAAAGACCGTGAGCATCCTGACACTGCTGTCGCGGGTGACGGGGCTGCTTCGCGATGCAGCACTCGCGGCGGTGCTCGGGATGACGGCGATCGCCGATGCGTTTTTCATCGGCTTTCTCGTTCCCAATCTCTTCCGTCGCCTGTTCGGTGAAGGCGCGCTGACCTCGGCTTTCATCCCGCATTACGCCGAAGCGTTGAAGGAAGACCGGGCGCTGGCGCGGCGACTGGCCTCGCTTTGCCTGGCTGGGCTGGCGGTGGCCCTGGCCGGACTCACCCTCCTGGGTGAGGCGGTGCTGGCGGCGATGCTGATGTGGGGCCAGTGGGCGGAGGAAACGGCGCTGGCCATTCGCCTGGTGATGCTCATGCTGCCGTATATGCCGCTGATCTGCCTCGTGGCGATGATCGGCGGTGTCCTTCACGTGCATGGCCGTTTTGGCCCGCCAGCGGCGGCACCGATGCTGCTGAACCTGGCCTTGATGGCCGGCGCGGCGGCAGCCGCCTGGGCCGCCGGGAGCGAGCCGCTCGGCCGGGAGGGCGTGACGATCCTGGCCATGAGCGTGCTGGCCGCCGGGGTGGTTCAACTGATCTGGCAACTGATGGTGCTGCGGCGGATCGAGCCGCTGACCACCGATTTTCACGGTGCCTGGCAGTACCTGCGGCGCATCGCGATGATGATGCTTCCGATGCTGATGGGGCTGGCGATCTTTCAGTTCAATGCTTTCTTTGACAGCCTTCTGGCATTCGCCCTCGCCCCCCGCGGCGAGCGTGACACATTGTGGCTCTTCGGCCGCGAGGTGGCATGCCCCGTCGAGCCGGGCGCGGTCGCGGCACTCCAGTGGGCGCAGCGGCTGTATCAGTTTCCCCTCGGCGTTTTCGGCATCGCCGTGGCCACCGCCATCTTCCCCGCACTTTCCCGCGCCGCCGCGGGCGGTGGTGGCGATGATGAGCCGGTGGACGGCGATTTCGCCGGCATCCTCCGCCGCGGCCTGCGCTTGACAATGTTCATCGCCCTGCCGGCGAGTGTGGGTCTGCTGCTGGTGGGCCTGCCGCTGGCCCGGCTGATCTTCGAGCGCGGGCAATTCGAACTGGCCGATTCGATCCGCGTGGCCACGATCCTTGCCGGCTACGCCTCGGCGGTATGGGCTTATTCAATGATGCATGTGCTGACGCGGGCCTATCACGCACTGAAAGATGCGCAAACCCCGCTTCGTGTGGGCCTGGTGATGGTGGCATTGAACGTGACGTTGAACCTGATGCTCATCTGGCCGCTGGGCGCTGCGGGACTGGCCTGGTCGACGGCCATCACCGCGACCGTGCAGGTGGTGGTGCTGGCCATCCTGCTCCGCCGGCAGGTCGCCCGGCCGGTGGATCGAGGGGTGGTCACCGCATGGCTTCGCTCGGCGGCGCTGTGTGTGCTGATGGCCGCCATCCTTGTCCCGCCGCTGGTGTATTTCGAGCCGGCCGGGTTGATGCGCTCGCAGTCGGCACTGCTGCTCGGCGCGATGGTGCTGCTCGGTGTGGCCGTCTACCTGCTCGGTGCCCGGATGTGGGGCCTTGCAGAGTTGCGCTGGCTGCTGCGGCGCTCCACCTGATCCTTCCCGGTACCGCAAGAAATCCACGGCCTGGCAAAGGCATGTATCCGCAAAACCGGGTGACTGCGTCACCGGCTTCCAAGGGGGCCGCCATTGATGGCCATGCGGCCCCGAGGGTTCCGCACGCCCCGAGCGCCCCGCGGCCTCGCATGGCCATCGGGCTGAAAACCCCCGGAATGCCGGCTGACACAGCCAGCCCAGGGGTTGCCCCGCCGCGGCGCGTGTCATGCACCCTTTGCCCTGATGCTTTCACCCGGCGCGTTGACGGTGGTGTGATGGGCGTGGTAGATAAGATGGTCAATAGGGCCTTGCGCCCCGGGAAGTTGATTGTGGCTGCGGGTTCTGGTTCGCCTCGATTCCGAAGAAGACGGCTCTGGCTGGTGGTTGTGGCCGTGCTGGCCGGGCTGTTGGTTCTGCCTGTGCTGACGCTGTTGATGCTCACGGCGGGGCCGGCGATGGACCCGCGGCTGCGGCCGGAGCCGGGCGATGGCGGTGGGGCCGTGTTGCCCGGGCCGGGCTGGATCGGCCCGCATCGCGAAGTGATGCCGTGAGTGCGATTTACTACATCATTGTGTTCGGACTGCTGATCGTTTTCGGCGCCACCGTCATCGCCGCGCTGACCTGGGCAATGCGCCGGGGGCAGTTCAGCAACCTCGATCGAAGCGCGGCGACGATCTTCGATGCGGAAGAACCGCCCGGCATGCCCACCGACCGCTTTCCGCCACCGCGATCACCACGGCGTCGAGATCGGGAGGCCGGCCGGTGACAGCGGCACCGCGTGAAGACGATGCCGCGCGGCGGGCGCGGTTGCGACGGCTGATCGACCGCTCCTGCCGCGTGCCGTGCCTGGCGCTGTTCGCGGCGAGCGTGGTCTGGCTCATCATCGGGACGCTGCTGGCGGTGCTGGCATCGTTCAAGCTGCACGAGCCGGGTTTCCTTGCCGAGGTTGCCCCGTTGACCTTCGGCCGGGTGCGGCCGGCGCATCTGAACGTGGTGGTGTACGGGTGGGCCTCGACGGCGGGCCTTGGTGTGCTGCTGTGGATGGTCTGCCGGCTGTCGCGGGCACCGCTGCGGTGGCCTGGGGTAGTGCTCGCCGCGGCCGGGCTGTGGAATGCCGGCGTGCTGCTGGGGACCGGGGCGATCCTGGCCGGTCACGGCCAGAGCATCGAGTGGATCGAGTTTCCACCCGCCGCGGCGATGCTGCTGTTTGCCGGGTTCGCGTTGACGGCGATATGGGCGGCGATGACGTTCGCAGTGCGGCGGGAGCGGCATGTCTACGTCAGTCAGTGGTATCTGCTCGGGGCGATCTTCTGGTTCCCGTGGCTCTTCGCCGTGGCCTACCTGCTGCTCGGTCTGGCCCCCGTGGGCGGGGTGACGGAGGCGGCGGTCAACTGGTGGTACGGCCACAACGTGCTGGGCGTGTGGTTCACGCCGGTGGGGCTGGCGGCGATCTACTACCTGCTGCCGAAGGTCATCGGCCGGCCGGTGTACTCCTATCACCTGTCACTGCTGGGCTTCTGGACGCTGGCGCTTTTCTACAACTGGGCGGGCATGCATCACCTGATCGGCGGGCCGGTGCCGGCGTGGCTGGTCACCGTCTCCATCGTGGCAAGCATGATGATGTTCATCCCCGTCACGACCGTGGCCATCAACCATCACATGACGATGAAGGGGCATTTTTACATGCTGCGCTGGAGCCCCGTGCTGCGGTTCGTGGTTTTCGGCGGCATGTGCTATACGCTGGTCAGCGTGCAGGGTTCGCTGCTTTCCCTGCGTGTGATCAACGAGCCATTTCATTTTTCGCATAACACGGTGGGTCATGCCCACCTGGGCATGTACGGCTTTTTCACCATGACCATGTTCGGGGCGATGTATTACATCATCCCGCGACTGACCGGGCGCGAGTGGGCATCGGCGGGGCTGATCCGCATTCACTTCTGGTGCGTGGGGCTCGGTTTGCTTCTGATGGTGGTGGCGCTGACGCTTGGTGGAAAGATTCAAGGGCTCGAGATGAACCAGGCGCAGGCGCCGCTGGCACAGTACGTAGGCGAACACGGGCTGATCGATGGCGTGCGGACGTTCTTTGCGGAGATGGAAGCGCGCAGCGGGCAGGTCGAGTTTCTCGAGATCGTCAGGGGAACCATGCCGTGGCTGCAACTGCGCACGCTTTCGGGCATGCTGATCTTTGTCGGCCACATCGCCTTCGCTGTGCTGGTGGCGATCAATCTCGCCGGCCGCGGCAGTGTCCGGCCGGGGCCGACGCTGCTTGGCCGCAACCCTTTGCATCCGCAGGAGGTGCGTGCATGAACCGGTTGCCCACGCTGTTCATCGGCCTGTTTGTCACCTTCGCCGCGGCATGGGTGGGGCTGGTGCTGTTTCCGTATCGCGAGCTCGGCGATGTGCAGCCGGTGACCGACCCGTTCACGGGCGAAAGCCACCCGCGGCCGTATACGGAAAATGAACTCGCCGGCCGGGATGTCTATCGTGCCGAGGGCTGCCTCTACTGCCACTCGCAGCAGGTGCGCGGTGGGCGATACAACGCTGACATCGAGCGCGGCTGGGGGCCGCGTCGGTCCCACCCCGTGGACTACATCCACGATCGCCCGGCGCTGCTCGGCACCGCACGGATCGGGCCGGACCTGATCAACATCGGCGCCCGCGAACCGCGCGAGATGTGGCATCACCTTCACCTTTACAACCCCGCGATCACCTCGCCGGGTTCGAACATGCCGCCATTTGGCTACCTCTACCGCACACAGCGCATCGGTGATGAGCCGAGCCCGGATGCCCTGCCCCTCGAGGGCGCCTGGGCCCCACCGGAAGGCTACGAGGTGGTGCCCACCGATCGCGCCCGGGCGCTTGTGGCGTATCTGCTCAGCCTCGACCGGACTTATAACATCCCCGGTACGCCCGATCGCTGAGCGCTGCGATGGACCCATGCCATGACCGAACCGCCCGAACCAGCACCCCCGCCCGCCGATGATGATGGCGATGAGCAGGATGTGGTCGAGATGCACGAGCCCATCCTGCGCGAGCATGCCGAACCGCGGGATGGCAATGAGAGCATTCCCGTATGGCTGATCATTCTCATGGGCGCACTGCTGCTGTGGGGCGGGTTCTACCTGGCGCGATACAGTGGCGACTGGCGCAGCGATGTGCTCGATGAAAACCCGCATGCCCGTCGGCCGCTGCGCGCCTTTACACCGGCGCCGGTCGATCCGATGCAGCGCGGGGAGCAGCTTTACACCATCTACTGCACGGCCTGTCACGGCTACGATGGCCGCGGCGAGCCGGGGCGGTATCCACCCCTTGGCGAAACCGAGGGGGTCACGGGCGATCAAAGGGTGCTTGCGGCAATCGTGCTAGGCGGTGTGGAAGGGCCGTTGGAGGTGCGCGGTGAACAGTACGATGAGCAAATGCCCGCCTTCCGCGATCGGCTGCACAGTGCTGAACTCGCCTCGGTGCTCACGTATATCCGCGGCAGTTTCGGCAACGAGGCCGCACCGGTCGAGCCGCAGACGGTCGCCGCCGTGGCGCAGATGATGCGCGCGCGGCAGCGGCCGTGGAGTGAAGCGGAACTGCATCTGCTTCGCGAAGGGCTCGAGCGATATGAAGATGAAACCGAGGTGCCCGAGACGCTCGAGGAGGTGGGGATCGAGCCATGACCACCGCCACGGGCCACAATGCCGGTTCATGGCTGAGCGGTGCTGCAGCGCCATCGGCGGTGGCGTGGGGCGATTGCTGCATCGATGGTGCATCGCAGGCACCCGCTCTCGATCGACCTTTTCCCTGGCTTCGCCTGGCCATCGGTTTGTTTGTTGCAGCGCAGACCATGACGCTGGGCCTGGCGATCAACATCGACCCGCCGCCGGAAGCCGAGGCGGCCACCCGGTTGTGGTTGCACGGGGGCATGCTCGTGGCCACGCTGGTCGTTGTGGCGCTGCTGGGTGTGCCGCTGGTGGTCGAGGCCGCAGCGCAGCTTCGCCGCGGTCGCATGACGATGGAGGCGCTTTTTATCGCCGGGCTTGCCGGGGCGGGGGGTGTGTCGATCGCGGCGGTCATTCGCGGGCAGGGCGATGTCTACTTCGATGTGGTGTGCATCCTGCTGATCGTTTACAGCCTCGGCCGCGCGGTCAGCCTGCACAGCCGAAACCGTGCGATGGCGGCGATGACCGAGTTGACCCGCACGCTCTCGACCGCCCGTCGGGTGCCGGAAGGCGAGGTGAACACAGATGCGGCCGCGGAGACGGTGGCCGTCGGCGACATGGTGGCGGGTGACATCGTCCGCATCCTGCCCGGTGACATTCTGCCCATCGACGGCACGGTCATCAGCGGCACGGCGCTGCTGCGGGAAACGGCGTTCACCGGGCAGTGGATGGCCGTACCCAGGAGTTTCGGTGACAATGTAATGGCAGGTACGGCATGCGAGGATGGGGCGCTGCTGGTGCGTGTACACGGCAACGGCCCGCGGCGGCTGGACCGGATCGCCGCGATGATCGAGCAGGCGCGGGAGTTGCCGGGTGCGATGCAGCGGCAGGCCGACAGGTTTGTCCGCACGTTTCTACCCATTGTGCTGATCCTCACCGCCGCCACGGCCCTGGGCTGGTCGCTCGTGGCCGACCCGGCCACGGGGGTGATCTACGCACTCGCCGTGCTGCTTGTGGCGTGTCCCTGCGCGGCGGGGCTGGCCACGCCGCTGGTGACATGGGCGCTGATGGGCCGGCTGGCAAGGCGGGGGCTGGTGTTGCGAACGGGCGAGGCGGTG
>PUNN01000287.1 GCA_003552605.1 Phycisphaeraceae bacterium | reverse complement strand
TCGAGCACCACGCTCTCGAACGTTCGCTCACCATCGCGCTGCTCGGTCCCCCGCTTGGCCCAGAGGGCGCCGCCGGCGCGCGGGTTGGTCTTGTATTGCGGCTCGCTCGTATACCAGGGCAGGGTCACCGGTTGTTCACGCACGGTGACTTCATCGACCGCCGCTTCGCTGTCGGCCGCCGCCACAGCAGCGGCGCAGCCGGTCGCGAGGGCGACCATCAATGGCAATACGGCAAGGCGGGTGATGGATCGCATCAAGGCGCTATTCCTCTTTCCAAAGGGCTGGTGGTATTTGGGACGTTGCGGCTGGCCGCGGGGGGCGAGCGCCAGCATACCAAGGGTGGCCGTTTGATCGCAGCGGGCCGGCCGCTACTCCGCCGCGGCGTCGATCCAGTCGGCGATGCGCTCGATCACGGCTTCATCCACGTGGCCGCCGCGCGGCGATGCGCCCGGCGCGCCGGGGCTGCGGGTGAGCATGTGGTTGATTCCGTCGAGCCGGACCAATTCGGCATGCCCCGCATCGTCGAGCACCTGCCGCCACAGCCGCCAGTCGGCATCGGTGACCATATCATCGGCTGCGCCGTGGATCAGCAGAAGCGGGCGGGTGAGCTCGGCAGCGGTGGCATGGGCATCGTACTCGCGAAGGTCCAGCCAGAACGAGCCGGGCAGATTGAGCATCAACTCGTGGCCGGGCGTGTCCGGTGAGAGGTCTTCGCTCTGAATCCGCTCGATGCGTGCTTCGGTCTGTTCGATCTGCTGCTGCCGCTGAGGCTCGGGCACGCCCTGCGTGGCCATTTGAAAGCGTTGGTGCTCGAAAAGCACTTGCTCGAGCGGCCGGGCGGGCGGCGCGAGCATGATGATGCCGGCAATGCGGTCATCCTCGGCCGCGATGCGTGGGGCAAGCATGCCCCCGAGGCTGTGGCCGGCGAGGTAGACCCGGTCGGGGTCGACTCCCTCCTGCTCAGCGAGCACATCGACCGCCGCGAGGGCATCGTCGATGGTCTTGTGCCACGTCGTGGGCCGGTCGATCTCTCGTTCAAAGCGCTCGGGATGGGCGTGCGTCCGCTTGTCATAGCGAAGCGCGGCGATCCCGCGGGAAGCCAGGCCATGCGCGATGTCGCGGAAGGGGCGGTTGCCATCGACCTGCGAGTCGCGGTCGTGCGGGCCGAGTCCATGGACGAGCACGATGCCGGGTAGCGCCTCTTCCCCGCGAGGCCGGGCCAGGATCGCCTCGAGCGTCCACGGGTCATCGCCCACCGTCAGCTCGATCGACTCGAAGGCATCCATATCAACGTAATCGGCCTCGGTCGGTCCTTCCGGGAGGTCGGGCAGGTCGAGCTCGGGCTCATCATCCTGCGGCGTCGTCTCATCGGCCTCTGCCGCCTGCGGATCAGGCGCTTCCTCCTCAGGCTCCGGGTCCGCCCGCTCACACGCCGCGGCCACGAGCAGCATCACCGCGGCAAGCATGCCGGCCGCGACAAACCCGACACGGGATGAATGGATAGGTGCGTTGATCATGATGCAGGCATTGTAGCTGCCGCCGCGGCCTCGTGCGGCACCGGAGCCCGGAGCCGCAGGGCAGATGCAAGTAGCTTGGGTGGCGTGGTCATCGGGCTGTCTTCAGCCCGATGGCCATGGCGAGCCCATGAGGCGCTCGGGGGGTCCGCAACCCTCGGGCCGTCATGACCATCGGCTGGGGACACCCCCGGAAGCTGCTGACCATGCCACCCTGTTTCTCAGCTACATGCGTTTGCCCTGCCCCGGGCCGAGCCCCAACGTGCCCGATGTCAGCGGGCGCCCAAATCCGGCCAGGGATGGGCGCCGTGAAAACCGGGCACAACCAGGGAGGCTTCGCCTTGTAATCTGAGGCCCCCGTATCGTGTTCGATCGATGGCACCATCCGGGCATTACGCGAAGCTGGAATGTGCTTTCAGCCTTCGCGTGGCTTCAGTTGATCCAGTGCGTGGGTGTGATGTGGCGATAGGCATCCCGACCGGTCGCGTAAAAGGGGGAGGGGATATCTTCGGTTTCGAGAGTGCGGGCACTGCCGTCAAGCATGGCGACATTGGTCTTCGTCCGGCCGCGGTGGCGGGCACTGTACATGTCTGAGCTTGTCACATGAAAGTGCTGGCCGTCGAAGAGACTGATGATGGTCGAGGGCGGGCGCTCGAGGTCCGAGAGGCGTAGCGGACGCCGCATGGCCGCATTGCCACCCTCGCGAAGCACATGGTGAGGGTGCCAGAAGGGTTTGCCGCCCTCTCCCCAACGGTGTGGAGCGTAGAACACGTGGCTTTCCTGGTTGATACCGTTTATCCCGTAGCTGGTGTGCGTGTAATACTCGATGTCAGTGTGATCCAGATCGCCATCGTGATCCCGGTTGCCGCGTACCTGCACCCGCCGCCGCTCATCCTCATCCCGCGCATCCGGGCTTCGGTCATAGCCATCGAAGGGGCCCGGCGGCCAGTAGCGGGCCAGCTCGGCAATG
Organism: Phycisphaeraceae bacterium; assembly: GCA_003552605.1. Classification (GTDB taxonomy): domain Bacteria; phylum Planctomycetota; class Phycisphaerae; order Phycisphaerales; family Phycisphaeraceae; genus B1Sed10-187. The sequence goes on along the minus strand of PUNN01000287.1, from coordinate 726 downwards.
TCATCAGCGCATCGCAGGGCTGAGCGGGTGGAGGGGATATCCGCACTGTGGGCGCCGTCGGGCAAGGGCAGTGCCTGGTGCTCGATCAACAGCGCATCCCACCATGTCTTGGCACCCGGGCGTGGGAACTGGACGTAGACCGGCAACGTGATACGGCGCTGCTCAATCATGTACGTCTCGGCCGCCTTGCTCAACTGCCCGGTCTGTGAAAGACATTGCGTGGTGCGCGCGATGTCCTGAACGCCCGACAGCGCCGGTACGAGCAAAGCAATCAACAGCACAATGATGGCAATCACGAGGATCAACTCGATAAGCGTAAAACCCCGCGGACGAACAGACGAGGAAGGGAACGAATGCATACCATGGCCCTCGCAGGTTTTTCGACCCGTCACTGTCCGGAAGTGTTCAACGCCCACCATGGTGGGCCGTGCATCCACAAGCCACCAGTCCATCTTAACCTCGAAGGTCCCCTTGATCCACGACAGATGCGTGACGATCAGGGCAAAGGGTGCATGACACGCGCCGCGGAAGGCTCTCGCTCCCTCTCCCCTTTTTCCGGGGGCGGGAGAGGGCTGGGGTGAGGGTAGATTCGTGCCGGTCGTGCAGTGGCTGAACCGAAGGCCGACCCCTGCATAAGGCGGGGAAGAGGGCACATGAAGCATTTGGGCGTTTGCACCGAGCCCCCCTCACCCCGACCCTCTCCCGAGGGGAGAGGGAGAAAAATGC
>PUNN01000077.1 GCA_003552605.1 Phycisphaeraceae bacterium | reverse complement strand
GTGGGCACCGACTATGCCGGCAACCTCGTCGGCATCGACACCGATACCGGCGAAAAGCGGTGGCGGGTCGACGGTGTGATCGCGAGTGTGAACACGCCTTCGCTGTGGCATGGCCACGATGAGCCGGTGGTGATCGTGGGCAACGGCAACAGCATCAGCGCTGTGAACGTCCGCACCGGGCAACTGCTCTGGCAGGAGTCGCGCGGCGGGTCGATCGGCAACCCGTACGCAATTCCCGTTGAAGACGACTACCTGGCCACGTTTGTCCCCGCCAATGGGGATCGGAGGCACGCTGTCCATGTGGCGGGGTTCCGCATCCGTGCCGATGGCCTTGAGCGGCTGTGGACCCTGGAGCGGCCCCATAGTCCGCGCCGGACGATGATGATTCACAAGGGCCACTCCTACAGCCAGGGTGACGATGCCTTTTACCGTGTGAACCTGAAAACCGGCGAGGTGAGGTCGCTTGAAGACCGCGGTTCGGTTTCGGGCGGCTCCATCACGGTGGGTGTGGGCGATCGGCTGCTCGTCGAACCCGACACCGTTCACAGCGGTGCCGCGTTCCGGCTCTTCGATGCCGGCGATGATTTCCGCCGCATCGGCGCTGACTGGCACCCGCCGATGCGCGGCACTTCGGGCTATAGCGCGCAACAGATTGCCGATCCTGTTGTTGACGGTCGCCTCATCGTCCGTGGCGTCAACGGAATCTATGCCTTCGACCTTCGGCGACGGAATGACTGACCCGCAACCGCCACGAACCTGGACAGTCGCGGCCGGCGCGAAACTCGCCGGGAGTCCTACGTGCGGCAAAGCGATGGGCGGAGTATGCCTGTGGAAACGTCCGGCGGCGTAGCCGGCCAGCATCATTGAGGGAACCGCGGATTGATGCTCAAGGGATAGGCCATGAAGAACTCGCGAAACCTCTGCTGGATCACCATTGGAGTGCTGTGCCTCAGTTCACCGGCGGCGGATGCCGATGCTCTGCCCCGTGAGCATGTCGGAGACCGTCTCTTCGTAACCGAGGCTTTTCTGGGGCAAGACGGTGAGATCACTCTCCACACCTTGTCAAACATCCGTTTCGGACATGGACAGGGCGATGACTTTACGTTGTGGCGTCGATCCGCCGGGGACGACAATTGGGAACGCTCGCCGTTGCCGTTCCCTGAAGACCACAGGCCGGGTATGATTTCCACGCTTACCCTGGACGACGACTCGACCTTGTATCTGTATGTAGACAGGGCGGGGCGGGAGCATCTCTATCTGCAGCGAGTCAGCGGAGATGGCACCCTGCGGACCCTGTTCGATTTGCCCAGGGGCGGGGAATTCCGCAGATTCCTCAATCCCAGAATGGACAGGATGCGGGATGGGCGCGTTCACCTGCTGCTTCCCGACCGTGCCGGCAGTGAGGTGCGTCGGTTCATCGTCGACCCCGACACCGCAGCACATGAGCGATTGCCGGATATCCGCATGCCGCGCCGCGGAGCGCGCATCTATGACCGATACCAGGTCGGGAGCCGCCTCATCGTGCCCGTTTCGGTGAGCGGAGAGCTGCTTTTTCTGGACATCGACCTTGACGCTCATGCTGTCAGAAGCCAGTCTCTGGACCGATTCTCTCACGATGAGCCACCGCGGAATACATCCATTTTCGCGTTGGAGGACACAGACGAAGTCGTCCTGTTCTACCTGCGCCCCGCGAGCTTCTCCTCCCGTGGAAGAACGGGCTTGCTGGGAGAATTCGTCTGCGCGGTGGTGGATGCTGAAACATTCGATGTCAGGAGCAGCAACGTGATCGCGGGCTTTGAGGCCGAGGCGGCCGCGACCCACAATCATGATGTGATCCAGGTTGGCCCGCGCGAGTTTCTTTTTGCTCATACGGAGGTGGACCGCGTGCACGAGCGCCATCGGTCCGGTAGATACGAAAACTACGTGGGAACCTTCGTGACGCGCTGGAAAATCGACGAGCAGGCGCATCCGACTGAACTTGGCCGCCGTGAGCTTCCCTTCATCTCCTTCATGACCCTTGCGTACGGGGAAGGCCGACAGGCCATCTTGCTGGGAAACGATGCCAGGGAAGGCGATCCACTGTTTCTTTACAGGTTTGAGCTGACTGAGGGGGGCCTCTCCATACAGGATGACTGACCGGCAATTGCCGCACACATAGGCAGCGCCCCGATGAAGTCTCATGCAATGAAGCTGTGTTGTCCCGCTGCCGCCGTGACGGTCCTGTCCGCGGCGGGCCTGTCGGCCGGCGATCAGCTCAATGTGCCGGTCACGCCCAATCGCATCGGCGGCATCGCGGGCACGTGCAGTGGGGTGATTTTACTGCGAGAATCCCGGCTGGCAAGCGCTCACGGGTACTGGCCGGGCAGTGATCCACAGGGGATGCATATGAGCACGGATGAGAGAGCCTTACCGGCGCACGCGATCATCAGGGCAGCGCTGGAACGAACGCATCCGGGCAATGATGGGCACACGTGGCCGGTTTGGCTGCAGTGTGTTGCCCTGCCTGCAACAGGCCGGCATCGGCCGCATTCACCATCAGCCTCCCTGCTGCCCGTCGGTCGTGAACGATCACCCCGGTGGCATGAACTTCCCTGCGAAGATGAATGAGCGCGATGGCAGGAGTTGTCGATGACCCCGAACGTTGTTTTGTTCTGTGCAGATGACCAGCGATTCGATACGATCGCCGCGCTGGGCAACGAGCACATCCGAACGCCGAACCTGGACCGCCTGGTCAAGCGGGGGGTGAGTTTTACACGGGCCCACAACCCCGGCGGCACGAGCGGCGCGGTCTGCGTGCCCAGCCGCGGGATGCTGCACACCGGCCGGACGCTGTTTCACCTCGCCGCCAGCGGTCAGACGATCCCCCACGATCACGCTCTGCTCGGTGAGCACCTGCAGCGCCAGGGCCACCGCACCTTCGGTACGGGCAAATGGCACAACTCCTGCGAGGCCTACGCCCGCAGCTTCACCGATGGGGGTGAGATTTTCTTTGGGGGCATGGAAGACCACTGGAACGTGCCCGCCTGCGCTTTCGATCCCACCGGCCGATACGAGGGACGGGTGCCCAAGTGCCGCGGCCCTTATGAAGGCAAACGGGTTCACACCTACATCGCCGACCACATCCACGCCGGCCGCCACTCGACTGAACTGTTTACCGACACCGCCGTCGACTTTTTCGACCGCTACGACAGTGAGGCCCCATTATTCGCCTACATCGCGTTCAT
>PUNN01000080.1 GCA_003552605.1 Phycisphaeraceae bacterium | reverse complement strand
CCTACTGGAAGGGCAGCCGGTCCGCCTCCGCGCGCTGCGGCTGTGGCGAGTTGAGCCGCACGCGGATGGTCGAATAGGCGATGCGGGATTCGAGGTAACGGATCTTCCCCTTGAGTTTTTCAATCTTCTCGATGACCCGCGACAGCTCCCGTTCGATGCGGATCGCATCGTCGAGTTTCTCCGCTTTTTCCGCGAGCGCGAGCAGGCGCTGCCGCATCTTTTCCGACGTTTCAAGGCGAATGCTCAGATCGCGCATCTGCTCGGTGACATCCTCGCCCACCACGTGGCGATCGGTCATCTCACCAAGCCGTTGAATCCGCGAGACGCTTTCATGAAACGCCCGGGCGGGCACGCGGATCGTGATACGGTTGCCGGCCATTTCCTGAAGGTAGCCGCCATGGTCCTCAGCAATGGCCTGGATCGCATTCAGCGAGTTGCGGATGTCGGACACGACCATGTGCAACTCGGCATGGTAGACCATCAGCCGTGCTTCACGCTCGTCCGCAGCGGCCGCTTCATCGCCACCGCCATCTTCATGCGTCCCGGCATCGGCGAGTTGCGATACATCCGCCGCTTGCTCCGCCGCCGGCGCCTGCCGCGCCTGCCCTTGGGCCGCGGCGTCTTGAAGTGGCCGCGCCTGTGCCTGGCCCGGCACGGCTTGCATCGTGGCACAGCCGGTGAGGATGGTGAGTATCCCCACAAGGGTGATGAGTGTGGTGGCGGGAAGACAACAGACGACAGCACGGGACGCGATCATGGCGAAGCCTCCTTCAGAACAGGCGGGGATGCGGGTTGTCAGCCAATCCACGGAGTGAAGCGCCCGGCGCTGGTGGAAGGTTCAATCACGCTGTGATTTTTCTGATCAGGGCGGCGGCACCCTGTTTCACGCGCCCACGGTCAGTGGCGTCGAGAGATGGGCCTGCGGAGCGGTCGACCCTTGGCGCCTGCTGCTGGCTTTCTTTGTTCGCCTGACTCGCAGTCGTTGCCGCGTATCCGTGGCGAGGCAAACCGAACGGCTCGGGGCCGCTGCCGGGCTCACCGCAGTGCGGGTATCATGGTGGCATCATCATGGGCGCATCGCCCGGGGCTCGGCGTGGACCGCGAAATGCGGTGTTCACCGGGTGTGAATCACGACAACTGCTGGCAGGAAAACATCACATGACTATTCTTGCTCAAAACGGCATCCTCGAATCCATCACTTGCATGGGGTGTGTGGCCTTGCTCATCGCAGCGGCGACGGCCCTCGCGAGCATCATCGTGCATTTGGCATTTGCATTGGCCGTGATCGGCGATGTGTGGCAGCGCCGAACAGACGGTGGCACACTGGAACTTGTCGGCCCGTTGACGTGGTCGCTCGCCGCCCTGCTTTTCGGCATGGTCGCCGCGATCGGCTACTGGCTGCTGCATTGCTCCAAATTGGCGGGAGAGCAACCGGTGGCGGAGGCACAGCCGGCCAGATCGCAACGGTCGCAGTCATACATCAGGAACCTTGAACGTCCTCCGTGGTACGACAAGCCGAAGTGAACATGCCGTCTCCCGGACCGAGCGAGCCCCCAGCGGCCGGGGTGCGTGCCCCATGTCGCCGGTCCATCTGTCGGACACGGATGTTGGAATGGCAGGGTCCACAACCGCCTCCAGAGATGGGACTGAGGGCTTGCGGCTGCGGGTGCCGTGCGCCGTCTCGTCGCTATCGGACTGCAGGCAGGTTAACGACGCAGCGAGCCCGTGATGCGAAGATTCGATACGTCCGGGAGGGATTCATGCACGACCGCGGTAATGGGACATTCACTTCGCGTTTTGACCCGCCCTTTAGCCCCATGTAGGTTCCCTCTTGCTCGTCCGAGTTAGTCGTTGCGCAGGTTTTCCGCCTGGTTGTTGATGGGCGAACCTGTATTGCGAACCCCGCTGTCAGGATGGGACCGCCCAGGAAACCGCCTGAAAGGCACCAAGGCAGTGCTGGTCGACAGATGGGCCTGGTGATGCGAGCCAGGAGGACACCCGATGCAGACGACACCAGAACCGGCGCTCACTCAGCCCGGGCCGCTCGATGGGCGGCAGCGGATGGTGTCGTTGGACCTTCTGCGCGGCGTGGCGGTGCTCGGCATCCTCGTGATGAACATCCAGTCCTTTGCCATGCCCACATCGGTGACGATGGACCCGACCCGGTACGGCGACTTCACCGGGGCCAACTACCTCATCTGGCTCATCAGCCACCTGCTGTTCGATGGCAAGTTCATCACCATCTTTGCCATGCTCTTCGGCGCGGGGCTGCTGCTGACGGCCGACAGGTGGCAGGCCACCGGCCGCAGGCCGTGGGCCATCCACAGCCGCCGCATGGCCTGGCTGCTGGCGATCGGCCTGGTTCACGCCTACCTGATCTGGGATGGTGACATCCTCGCGATGTATGCCCTTTGCGGCGTGCTGGTGTTCTGCTTCCGCCGCGTCTCCACGGGGCTGCTGGTGGGGATGGGTGTGGCGCTGCTGGTGTTCCCTTCAGGGCTGAACATCATCACGGGGACGGGCATCACGGTGATGCCGCCGGAGGAGGTGGCGTGGGTTCACAAGTACTGGGCGGGGGAGCCGGGCGCGGTCGACCACGAGTTGAAGGCCTTCCGGGGCGGGTGGCTGGCGCAGATGCAGGCCCGGGTGCCCAATGCCCTCGAGATGCATACCGTGACGCTGCTGTTTCACGCCGGGCCGGTCTCGGCCGGGGCGATGCTGCTGGGTATGGCGATGTACCGTGCGGGCTGGCTGACCGGTGAAGCGCCCGGCCACCTCTACCGGACGCTGATCGGTCTGGGATTCTTCATCGCCGTGCCGGTGATCGGCCTTGGCGTGCTGTATCAGCATCATCGTGAGTTCGATGCCCTGGCATGGTTCTTCGGCATGCAGTTCAACCACTGGATGGCGCCGCTGGTGTCGCTGGGCTGGATCGGCCTGGTGATGCTCGCCTTCCGCCACGGCGTGCTGGCCCGGCTTCAGGACGCCCTGGCCGCGGTGGGCCGCATGGCGCTGAGCAACTACCTCGCCCAGTCGGTGATCTGCACGTTCATCTTCTATGGTCACGGCATGGGCTGGTTCGGCCATATGGAGCGGACCGGGCAGGTCCTGGTCGTCCTCGGCGTGTGGCTGGCGCAACTGCTTTGGTCGCCACTGTGGCTGCAACATTTCCGCTACGGCCCGGTCGAATGGCTCTGGCGCTGGCTGACCGGTGAAGCGCCCGGCCACCT
>PUNN01000133.1 GCA_003552605.1 Phycisphaeraceae bacterium | reverse complement strand
GGGCGGCTGATGGCCATGCGGCGAACCCCCAATCACAGGCCGTCATGGCCATCGGCTGCGGACACCCCCGGAAGCCGCTGACGCAGCCAGCCGGTTTCGCGTCTACATGCGTTTGCCCTGCCCGGCACCTGACCACACGAATGCGGAAGCGACCGGGGATTCCAAGGGCCGAAGCCGGGCGCCGGGCGGCGGCGTTCCGGAGGGCCGGGATTCCGGGGGCGGGGTTCTCCGGGGGTTCCGGGGGGTTAGTCGGCGACGTCGACCACCAGGCTCGCCTTGCCGAGCAGGAAGCCGGCGTGCCGCTCATCCGCAACCTCGAACACGAGCTCGTTGTCCTCCCGAAGGTCGGCCACATCGATCTCGAGCTGACGCAGGAAAGCGTGGTTGGCGGGGGTCGGCGCGGCAGGAAGCTCGTAGCGCGTGCCGTTGATTGTGACCGCACCCTCACCCCGCTGGAGCCGCTCGCCCACGATGCGGACCGCCGCGCGCTCAGCGTTCTCGACCTGTGCGGGATCGAGCTGGATGTTCACGGTGTGCGGCTCACCCACGCCGACCTCCTGAAGGATGCTGTCGACAAAGGCCTGATGCCGCTGGATGCCCGGTTCCGTATCCGGTTCGCCGCGCAGCGGGAAGGTGTAGACGGCCACGCCGCGGTAATCGAGCTCGAGCCCTTCCACCCGGTAGCTGTCACCGTCGACACGATCGGTGGTCTTCACGATCCGATCGTCGACATCATCCTTCGTAAAGTCCGGCTTGCGGACAATGACCTCATCGGTGAACGAGGCCCCCTGCGGGGCATCGATGCGGAGGTTGACCGTCCGCTTCTGCGGATGGTCATTGATGACGGCCACGACCAGTTCCTTACGGTCTTCCATGTTGTCCGGCCGCGGGTTCTGAGGGTCTGTGCCATCGATGGCGGCCACGACGTAGAGGTGCTGATCGTCGGGCACATCGACATCGACGAGCTGGCCGCGGAGGTTGCGCAGCATGTCCATCGCCACGCCTTCACCGCCATCGGACCACCAGTTGCCGCCATAGCCAAACCACATGAACCCGCGTGCCTTGTCGGGTACGTATTGCAGGGCGTGGAGCATCTTGGTCATCGTCCACTCGAACTTGTTGCGGTCGGCCTGGAGTTGCGCGGGCTGTTCCGGGACATCCGGGTAGGCCTGCGGATCGGAGCCCATGGCAGTCTCGGTGTTGTAGTTGTAGAGCCACTTGTCGTGCTCAGTCACGCCGTAAGCGGTGACGACCTCGTAATGAGCGGCCATGCGCACCGGCGAGCCGCCGTAGTCGTGGTCGACCACGGCATCGATCACGTCGATGCCCTCATCGATCGTGGGCTTGTAGAGCATGTCCCACGCGGCCCAGTGATCCTCACCGGGGCGGAAGCCCCACCCGACCATGTACACCGTATCGGCATCAACCTCCTTCATGGCTTCGCCAACGGCGCGCATGGGTTCGTTGTAGAACTTGAGCATGCCCTTGCCGGACCAGAAGGTGAACTGCGTCTCGTCGTAGATGTGCCAGGGGGTGAATGCCTCGAGCTCACGTCCGTTGGCCTCGTAGGTCTCACCGTCCTCGACATCCTCGGGTGGGTGAAGGTTCGGTTGCCAACCGCCACCATAGACGCCCTGCATGCCACCATATGGCGGCGCGTGGACGGGGCTGTAGACACGGCCATCCTCATCGCGCCCCCGTCGCCAGTCGCGCCGGCTGAGCCAGTTCCACTTCGGGGCATCGTAATCCCGCGTCCAGCGCAAGTGGGGGGCCTTCTCGCCATCGTGCTTGATATGCACCGGCCCACCCTCTTCGGCCTTCGATTCATCGTAGAAGCGGTTGATGAAGCCAGCACGGTTGCGGTTGGCCCAGTTGAGATACGGCTCGTTGTAGTACTCGACGTAGACTGTTTCATCCCGCTCCTTGGCCGCCTCGGCAAAACGCCGGCCCTGCTCTCGGCTGCGCTGCTCCCAGTCCGAATGCGTCAGGCGCGGCGACGGCCGGACACGGTCGCCCATGGTGTTGACCATGATGTGGGTGATCTCATCATGGCCGAAACGGGGGCTGCCATCGAGGGCATTGTGGTGCATGCGGCGGTCCAGGGCCAGCCGATACCGCTCGGTATGCCCATCGGGCAGGTTGTAGGAACCGAACAGGCCGGCTGGGACAAGGTCGGTGTCATTGATCGCCAGCGGCCGGCCGGTGACATGCACATCCAGCTCGCGCGGCGTGGTGTCCTCGGCCTTGACCAAGTCGACCTCTGTCACCGTGAACTCGAGCTCGCCGATGCCGAGGGGGTTGATCGTGCCGATCGCCACGCCATCAATGGCATCGAGATCAAGCCGCATATTGTCATCGAAGAAGCCGCCCTCCGGTGGGCTCGAGTGAAACGGGAGGGCGAAATCATCAAAGAAGACCGTGGCCGTGGTCTGCTCGTTGTTAAGGCTCGCGGCCCAGGCGTGGTAGTACCAGGTATCCCCTTCCGATTCACGGATGGCGATGAAAACACCTGCATCGTCCCGCGGCTCATCCGTGCGGACCGACAGGCGGATGGCGTTGAAATCGGTCAGGTCACGCGGCTCATCGAAGGTGTGGATCGACCAGCGGCGGTGGTTCCAGTTGCGGCGCTGATCGCCGAGGTCGTAGCTGAATCGCTGCCCATCATCGACCATCTCGGCATCGGTGAACTCATCCGCGGCCATGTCCACGAGGGGCTCGGAGTTATCGGCCACGGCTTCCGCGGCGAAAGCAGGCGCGGCAATCAGGCCCATTAGAACGGCATGGGAAACGGTGCGGTGCTTCATCATGATCAAGACCTCGCCATGGAGTATCAGGAGGGTACAGTCCACGCGTCATCGCGACCACACAGTCCGCAATGACCACCCGGCCCCCGGACCCCCGGACCCTGAAAACCTATCCCCCCAGGCACGCACGGTCAATCCGCACCAGATGAATGCTCGAACAGACCTGAGACCACCAGAAACCGAGCGTGCAGAAGGTGCAGACGGACACAGGCTTTTATCATGGCAGGATGCAGAATACAAGCGAAGCGCATTGCACTTGCCCTGGGCATCCTTGGAAAGCGTCCCGCACCCGGCCGCGCGATGCCCGCTTCCTTGAGACCACATCCCTCGCGGAGCCGCTGCGGCTTACTGTGAAGCTGGGCAAGCTCAATACAGCGGCTCATGCAACACCGATTCACTGAGCCGTGGATCGCGGGGCGGGACCAACCGGTGGCCGG
>PUNN01000166.1 GCA_003552605.1 Phycisphaeraceae bacterium | reverse complement strand
TCCTTCTGCCAAGATCATCTCCAATCCTCAGTCCAACGCTACCCCATAGGCGGCTGATGGCCATGCGGCGAACCCCCAATCACAGGCCGTCATGGCCATCGGCTGCGGACACCCCCGGAAGCCGCTGACCATGCCGCCCCCCTGCATGCGTTTGCCCTGCCCCCTGCTCCAACAATCCCCGGAGTTGGCCGTTGTATCCTTATGAACGGGTAGCCGCGAGGCGCTCCGGGCGGGCCTCGGAACCCGCCCCGCCGGCCAAGCGGAGGGTTTGTGAACGACGATCGGCAGAGCGACACGCAGTGGATCCGCGCCGCGGTCAGCAGGTTCCAGCGGCCGCTGACCGCCTATTGCCTCAAGCTCACCGGCAGCCTCGAGCTCGCGCGCGAGATCACACAGGATGCTTTTCTCAAGCTCTGCGATCAGCCGCGACAGCGTGTGGAGGGCCACCTTGCCCCATGGCTCTACACCGTCTGCCGCAACCGGGCCCTCGATGTGCTGCGTAAGGAAAGCCGCGGCGGACCGATGGCGCCGGAATCGCTCGCCGCGCGGCCGGATGGGCAACCCGGCCCCGATCAGCAGGCCGAACGTCGCGAGCTTGCCGGTCGGATGCTGGATGAGCTCGAAAAACTCCCCGCGGCGCAGCAGGAAGCCCTGCGGCTGCGGTTCCACGCGGCGATGAGCTACCGGCAGATCGCCGAGGTCATGGACATCACCGTGGGATATGTCGGCTGGTTGATTCACACCGGCCTTGCCACCCTCCGTCACCGTATGGACAAGCCCCGCCGCGAGGCGATGTAGCACCGTCTCGACCACCCGAACCACCAACCCCGGGCCCACGCCCGGATGCAAGCACCAGACCATGAACAAGCCTCCCATCACCGACAGCCGCATCACCGCCTGGGCGCTCGGCGAGCTGGATGAGCCCGAGGCCAGTGCCGTGGCCCACCTTGTGCAGACCGACCCCGAGGCCAAGCGCATGGCCGAGCGGGCGCGCATCACGGGGATGCAGCTCGCCGATGAGTTTGCCGCCGAGCATCAGCCGGGGCTGGGGCAGGTCGAGCATCTCGCGATCGAATCGCGGCTGGCGGAGTTGTCGCGATCCGAGGAAGGCCAGGGGCACGAGCATCCGGGGCCGTCCGATCGTGGCCCCGGCCCGTACCCCCACCGGTCAGGCTGGCGCCGCCCGCGCACCGGCACACTGATTGCCGGGGCCGCGGCGGCGGCGATCATGCTGCTGGCCACCGGCGCCATGCTCACGGTGTTGTGGCAGCAGCTTGCAACGCCGCGAGGCCAGACCGCTTTGCTTGGCGGTGAGGACGAAGGTGGAACACCGGCCATCATCCCCCCCGCGCAACCTGAGCACCCTGCACCTTCTCACTCACAGCAATCCACCATTCGGCCCGAATTGCCGGCTCAGCGCCTGCCCGAGCCCGGCGCCACGGATGCCCCCACTCCGGCCATGGTCGATGCCGACCTGCGCGAACGGGCCTGGCGAATCGCCCCATTGCGTGAAGCAGAGCGCAGCGCTGCTACTGAGGATCGAGCCGACGGCGACAGCCCGACCTTCCGGCCGGTGGCCGAGCAGCCGCATGCCCGCATCGGCCTTGAACCGGGCAGCGCTTCCTTCGCCGCGACCAGGCGGGCGCTGGCAAGGGGCGAGGTGCCGCGTCCGGAGCATATCCAGCCTGAGCAATGGCTGGCCGCCTTCGACTATGAGCATCCCGTGGGGGGTGAGGACCACACGCTCGCCGGAAAGGTCGAAATCGGGCCGTGCCCATGGAATGATCATCACCACCTTGCCCGCGTCCACCTCGCAGCGCCACCCCTCGAGCCACCCGATGGGCCGATCGACCTGGTCGTGATGGTGAGCCTTGAAGCGAGCATGGACCACCCCGACCGGCTCGCCGCGGCACGCGATGGCCTCGCCCGCCTGGCCCTGCGGCTGGATGAGCGGGATCGGCTGACCATACTGACATTCGCCGAGCGGCCGGGCATCGTGCTGCCACCGACCCGCGGCGACCGGCAGCGCCCCATTCAAGAGGGGATCGAGGCGATGGCTCGTGGCGGAAAACGTGAAGCCGACCCCACACTCTCGAAAGCAGTGTCCATGCTGGATCAGGCGGCCGACCGCCGGCCGGTCGTGGTCATCATCTCCGATAGCGCTGCGCCCTCGCGGGGCGGCGATGCGACCATCCCGCCGGTTCACATCCTCAACCCCGGGCTCAGCGACACAGGCAGCGATACCCCCATCGACCGCCTCGCCGCGGCGACCGGGGCGACGATCGAGAAGACCGAGTCGCGGGAGCAGATGCGGCGGGGGCTCCACGCGGCGGCCGGGTTCAATGTCGAACCCGCGGCGGTACTGCACGAGGCCAAGGTCCACTTCAACCCCCACCACATCGGCGCCTACAGGCTGATCGGGTACGAGCGGGCTGACCGCCACGTGGAAGCACCCGCGACCCGGCCGGTCACGCTGTACCGCGGGGAGGCGGTCACCGCCCTGTTCGAACTGGTGCCGAAGGGCCCTGCCACCTCCGCCCTTTCCGGCCTTGGCCACCTTTCCGAGACAATTCAACCGCCGCATGCTCAGCCGGATACATCAAGCTGGCCCTGGCCGGAGGGGGATTTCCTGGCGGTCGAGGCGTCTTACCGCGATGTGATGGAGCGGGAAGATGGTGCAGGCCCGCCCGCATCGCTTTCACTCGCGGCTGCCCCTGCGGCCGATCCGGCCGACCTCTCGGCCGACCACCACTTCGCCGCGGGGCTGGCGGGCATCGCCGCGGGCCTCGGCCGATGGCCCCAGACCGGCCCGACCGACTGGGACCATTTGCACAAGCTGCTCAGCGCCGGCGGCGTGGAGGACTGCCCCCATCGCGCCATCGTGCTTGACCTCGCCACCCGCGCCCGGGCGATCCGACCGGCGGGCCGGGATGCGCAATAGGATGCGGGCCCCGCCCGAGCCAGCGCAGGGCGAACACATGTAGCTTGGGCGGCATGGTCAGCGGGCTGCGGGGGCCCCGGGGCAGCCTGATGGCAATGCGAGGCCGCGAGGCGCTTGGGGCGTGCCGAACCCTGGGGGCCGCCGGATGAGCGGGTAGGACGGTACGTGAAGCGTTCGGGCGGTTGCACCGAGTTCCCCCTCACCCCAGCCCTCTCCCGCCCCCGGAAAAAGGGGAGAGTCCACGCAGAGGATGCCGAACCGCTCCGGGCCGACCTGCTGGGCCTGCGGATGCAACTGTCCACGGGCCTTG
>PUNN01000214.1 GCA_003552605.1 Phycisphaeraceae bacterium | reverse complement strand
CATGGTCAGCGGCTGTCCGCAGCCGATGGCCATGACGGCCTGTGACTGGGGGTTCGCCGCATGGCCATCAGCCGAAGACGGCTGCTGACCATGCCACCCAAGGTACATGCGTTCGCCCTGCAGGTGCCTCTTGCCTGCTGAACGGTCCGCAACGCGGCATGGGGAGGCTACCCCTGCCTTTTCAGCGGCGAGCGGTCCGCTTCGCTGATGAGTATCTCGAGCGGTTGCGGCAGCGCCTCGCGGATGCGGTCGGCATACGTCGGCAGGTACGGCCGCTCGGTTTCAGTGTGGCCGGTCAGGATCACCGTCACGCCGCGCGCTACGGCATCGAGCACTTCATGATGCCGCATTTCTCCGGTGATGAAGGCATCCACCCCGCCGGCCTCACCGAGCAGTGAGCCGCCGGCCCCGGCACACACACCGATCCGCCGCACCGGGCCCGCATCGGCCGGCGATGCGATGTCGATGCTGTCCACGCCGAGATGGCGGCGAAGCTGCCCGGCCACCGCCTCGACAGGCTGAGGCTGCTCAAGCTCAAGCACACGGCCCTGCCCCGCCCGGCCATCACCGGCAATCGCTTCCACCCGGTAAAGGTCGTAAGCCGGCTCCTCGTAAGGGTGGGCCTCGCGGTGCGCTGCGAGCACGCGCGACAGCAGGGGCTCGGGAACGACCATCTCAATGCGCAGCTCCTGCACCCGCTCGAGCTGGCCGCGCTGACCGATGTGCGGGTCCGTGCTTTCGCCGCCGAGGAATGTCCCTTCACCGGCAAGGTTGAAGCTGCACTGGCTGTAATCGCCGATGCAGCCGGCACCGGCATCGGATAGCGCTTCGCGAACGCGGTCGGCATCCTCGACGGGGACAAAGCTGACGAGTTTGTATTGCGCCGCCTTGTCCCGGGCAGTGCGAATCGGCCAGCGGTTGCCGCGGCCGATACCATCGCACAGCCAGTCGTTGACCCCGCCCACAGCAGCATCAAGCGCGGTATGCGGGCTGTAGATGGCCCGTTTCGCCATCGCCGCATCGAGGATCAGCTTCTGCTTCGGCTCCAGCGCCGTCAGGCCGGTCAGCGGCTGGAAGATCGGCGGGTGGTAGGCGACGATGAGCGAGGCCTGTCGTGCGTGGGCTTCTTCGAGTACGGCGGGCGTCAGGTCGATGCACAGCAGCACCGCATCGATGGGCCATTGCGGGTCGCCCACATGCAGGCCGACCCTGTCCCACGGCTCGGCGAGGGCCTCATCGGCCAGCCGCCGCAACGCTTCAATGGTTTGCTCGACATTCATGGTTCTCGAATATATCCCCCGCTGCCGGATTGTGCAGCGCCCACGCCCGGGCAGTCGATATCAGCAAACACGCCAGGGCGATGCTCCAGCCACGTCGGGCCGGACGCCGCTGCTGCCGTTATGCGATGCGCTGACAGCCTGGTCCGATGCACCGTCAGGCATGAACCCGGAGTGCTGTGCCCCGGCATGAGCGACCGAGAACCGCAATCCCGCCCCGCCGAGCCCCCCGGAAATCCCGGAAATCCGGGAAATCCCGGCCCGCCCGGAACCCCCCGAACCTCCGCAACGCTCGGCGCCTCCGGCCATGTTCGCCACGGCAAGGGTCGCGTGATCGCCACCGGGCAGGTGCTGCCCCGACCGGCGCTGCAAGCGCCCGCCACGGGCCCGAGCCCATCATCACCGGCATCCGCAGCCGCTCCGCAAGGCGGCACCACGGGTGGCGATGCGGCATCGCCGCAGTCACAGGAGCAACGGCGCCAACAGCTCGGCCATCAACTGCTTGATGCCGCCGAAAGTGCCCTCCAGCACCAGCGCCAGGTCGCCGCGCGGGTCCAGGCCGAGCAGCAGGCACTGAAGCAGCAGGTCGAGACCGCACGGCAGGGCCTCGAAAAGGCGATTGCCCAGCAGCAGTCGAGCCTCCGGCAAAAGCTCACCGGTGAGCAGATCGCCTTCCAGGAACGGCTCACCGGCGACATGACCGCGAGCCTCCGCATCTACGATCAGTGGGTCGGCCGTATTGAGGAAACGGTCACGCAACGGCTGAGCGCACTCGAACGGAAGCTGACCGCGCTGCAACAGCGCTGCGAGGCGATCGAGCAGCAGCTTGCCGAAGCAACCCACAACCCCGCGGCCACTGGGCAAGCCGGTTCATCCGAAACCGCGTTACCCACATCCGGCAACCACTACCCCCACCCCGAATCGGGACTCGATGCCCCGGAACCCGCTTCCCAACCCGCCGCGGCACCCAACCCCCCGCTCTATATCCACCTCATGTCCATGATCGGCCAGGTGCCCACCGCCGCAGACAGGACACCAACCGGCGAATTCGCCGGGGAGAACCGCCGGCACGGAAGAACGCGGTAGATCCCGTCAACTCTGTGCCACTGAAATGCGCAAAGATGGGCACTGACTCCACGAGCTGACCCCTCCATGCCCCCAACCGCCGCGCATCGACATTGCATTCTTTCACAATGCGAAAAAGCATGGCATCAACATCAATTTCTGCTTTTTCTGCGTTTTCCGTAGTTTCAACACGGCTGCGCCGCCAGCACATCTCAAACCGAACCAGGGAAGGCCCTACAGAAGTCGCCGTTGCGCACGTTTCGAGCCTTTCGTTGTCGCCTCGCCTCCACATCTCTAAGAGCCAACGTTCCCGGTGTGCCGTGGTCACGGCAGGGAAAGCTGGTCGATGTAGCGGTCTTCAAAGCCCGGCGCCTGGTTCAACTCGATGACCTCGATTCTCATCGCGAGGCGTTTCATCTCCTCCAATGCCGAGCGGTCGACCATCGCGAGGTAGGCACCGGCGAGGCTGGTATTGCCGATGACCTCGATCTGTGCCGGGTCGAACCCGGGCAGCAGGCCGCAGCGGATCGCGGCCTCGGCGTCCATGTACATGCCGAAGCCACCGGCAAGATGCACGGCGGCGAGGTCGGCCGGATTCACCCCGGTGACCTCGAGCAGCGTGAGGATGCCGGCGGCGATTGCCGCCTTGGCCTGAAGCAGGCTGGCGATGTCGGACTCGGTGATGCCGATGGGCTCGCGGCCGCGGCCATCGGCAAGGTGGAGCATGCGTTCGTGAGCGTTGCCGCGGATGCGCTCGGCCGCCGCGGGCAGTCGGCCGGTGTCGAAACGGCCCGAGGCGGTCAGCAGCCCCACCCGCCGCGCTTCGCTCAGCAGGTCGACATACGCCGAGCCGCAGATGCCGATCGTCGGCCCGGCCCCGATAGTGCGGGTATGCACTTTGAACGGCTCGGAT
>PUNN01000221.1 GCA_003552605.1 Phycisphaeraceae bacterium | reverse complement strand
TCATCCGCCCGGTACACCTCGCCGCGCTCACCGTGGCCGAGCAGGCCGATGATGCGATACCGACCGGCGACCATCGTGCCGGGAGCAAAGCGCGCGGGTTCATGCCATGCACTGCCGCCGTGCCCACTGCCGCTTGCCGGGGGGGCGGCGGTTTCTCCGCGGTGGTGTTCGTGATGTTCGGTTGCTTCTTGTCCTGTTTCCCGGCTTTGTCCCGGGAGCGGATCGTCTTTGGTGCCGGCACCGCTTATCCCGCTCATCGGCGGTTGGTCTCTATGCGTCGCTGCGGCGTTGCTTTCTTCCGCATCCGTTGCATGACCTCCAGGGGTATTCCGTGCTGCCTCTCTGGCGGCGATCCGTGCCTCGACCGCCTGGCGCAGAACCGGATCATCCCCGCAGGCGCGATCGAGAAACGCCGGCCGCATGGCCGGTGCAAGCACCTGTGCGGCGTCGGCGATGGCTCTCACTTGTGTGTCGCGGTCAGCCATTCATGTGACGTCCAGCAGCCTCGAGGTCATGATGCAGCACGATGCGGAAAGTATCCTGTTTCGGGTGAGTAGCGCAACCAATGATATCCGCAGCTTTCCCGGGCCACAGCCGATGAGGTGTCCCCGGCGGGAGGTTCCGCCGCGGGGTTTGCAGTGGTCGGAGCCGCGGTTTGAGATCGAGGGGTGGAGGCAGATGCCGATTACTGCTTGGGTACGGATTGCTTCGCTCCGCGAGGGTGCCACTCGGAAGGTCAGCACACGAGGCATGCTGGGAACTTGCGGAGTCAAGTCATGGGCGTGCTTGTCGCTGAAGGTCCAGCTCGATCTCGTCCATTTCCTCGGGGCTGGGCACCTGTTCCATCTCGGGCGGGATGGTCTCCGGGGGCGGCTCCATGGCTTCGACCTTTCGCACATAGGCCACGGTCCCGAGGCCGAGCATGGCCACCATGTAGCCGATTTCGACCTCCTCCATACCGATGAATATGCTGCATACGAGGAAGCCGGCCATTGACAGTACCACGGCCTGCCCGATGTAAACCGGCCAGATCAACCGCTTCGCCACCCGGCTGCGCGACATGGTGTAACACTGCAGCGCCGAGCCAATGTAGAAGATGGCCAGCCCGATCATCCCGGCAAACCCGTAATCAGCCCCCACCTGGAGAAAGAGGTTGTGAACGCTCTTGTTCCATGTGAGGCCGTACTCGTGGCTCACACGGTTGAAGTTACGCGGCCCGAGGCCGAAGGGATGATCCTGCATCGCAGCCCAGCCACCGGCCCAGGTATCGAAGCGGCTCGCGGCCGACTCATCGCGCTCCTCCTCGTCCACCCAGATGGTCATGAAATGTTCGCGGATCTCCTCTCCGGCCAAATAGAACGATGCTGCGACAAAGATGAGGGCCGCCAGAATCGTCAGTAGCTTACGGGGCAACCAGATCAGTGAAAATACAAACAGCGTTGCGCCAACCATGATCAGGCCCAGCATCCCCCCACGGCTGTAGCTGAACAGCACGACATGAATCATCAGCATCGCTGCAAGGGCGCAAAGCGCCTTGCCCCAGAGTTGCGGAATCCACAAGGCGAAGAAGAACGCCAGCGGCACACCCATTACCATAATCATGGCAAGGCCGTTGTTGTCCACGCCGCCAAAGCCGCGCCAGTAGATCACCCAGGCAAAGCCGTCGTCCTGGAGGTACTGGAAGTTCAGGTTGTAAGCCAGGTAACCCAGCGTCGACAGGATCACCAATGCAAAAATCTTGAGGGTGCGCGGACTGGTCACTAGCGTCAGCATCACGAGCATCATGATGGCGATCTTGAGCTGCAACTCCAAGTGGTGCCATGCCAATGCCCGATCGACCGCAAACTGCACAGTTGCGACCGAGCCGGCGAGGATGAAGAGGCCGAAACCAAGCAGCGGGATACGGATGTAACGCAGGTGATCCCATTGCCCGAAGCCGTTGAGGGCCCACCCGAACAGCGTCGATGCCCCGACCAAAGCGCTGTGGTTATGAAAAGGCCATGGTGCCCAATGCCACAGAAACGTCGGCCGCAGGATCGCAAACGCGTAATAGATCATCAGCCCGACAACGGGATAGAGCCACCCGCCGAACAGGCCGATCGCCGTCAACGCTTTGACGAAAATGAACCCTAACATTCAACCGGGTTGAGCGGGTGCAGCAGAGGCAGCCCGATACCCTTTCTCCCTATTCAGGGGTTGCCGGTAGTATCCTCGACCAGTTGGACCGTTCGCTGAACGACACGGTCCCAGTCAAACTGATGAGCCCAACGGTACGCGGCCTCGCCCAGGCGGGTTCGCCACCGCTTATCGGACAGAAGCCGGTCCAGCGCGGCGGTCACCGCGTCACAGTCGGTGCCGTCGACAACAAGTCCCGTCCGCTCATGGTCCACCGCATCAGCCTGCCCGCCGGCGATGCCAGCGAGCGAGGGTTTACCGCATGCGGCCGCTTCCAGAAAGACCATTCCGAATCCCTCCACATCGGTCCCGTCTCGAATCGCCGGCATCGCAAACACGTCACAAGCGCCGAACAATGCGAGCTTCAACCGCCCATCAACGGCACCGATGAATCGTACCCGCTCTGCCAGCCCGAGTTCCGCAGCGCGGCGTTCCAACACCGGCCGGTGTCGCCCTTCACCCGCAATGATATACAACACATCGGCATGACGTTCAGCCAGCCGCGCCATAGATTCAATGACTGCGCCGTGATTCTTGCGCGGATCCAAACGCCCCACCGTCAGCAGGATGCGATGCTCGCCCAGGCCCTGTTCGGCCCGCCATTGGCGGCCGAGTTCCAACGCGTGGGCGAATTCGCTCATCTCGACGCCCGGGTGGACGATGTGGACCCGCTCAGGGTCGATGTACTTCGAGACCAGGCTGCGGGTGTAGCTGCTGTTGGCCAGCATCAGGGTGATACCCCGATGTGACTGCCGCATGAGCCACCGCAACTGCCGGCTCGATTCACAGGCGGTGATCTCCTCGCCATGGGCGTAGCTGATGATCTTCAACCGGTCCCGGTAGAGCACCTTGAGCGGCAGGAGGCTGGCGGCCTCCGGTACCGCGTGGATGCAATGCACCCGCACCCGCCCGCCACGGCGGAGGCGCTGCCGGACAGCACGCATCATGCGGAGATACCGCACAATATGGCCGGGCCGGTCCAGCCCCCAACCCCGCATGAAGATATCGCGGCGGTCGAGCGTGAGGTTCGCAGCCGTCACGTGATCGCCCCCGGCCGGACGGTTCGGGGCTTCGGGGAACT
>PUNN01000480.1 GCA_003552605.1 Phycisphaeraceae bacterium | reverse complement strand
GACTATTGATGATATAGGGAATGATTATGCAAACTATACAATATCAATAGGCGATTATAACCATTATTTAGAAGACCCTTGGTACGGCTCTCATTTTGATATAACATTACAGTATAGAAAACAGGGTGCAGAGAATTGGAACGGACAAGGCCATTTACGTTTTGAAGAATCAAACAGCGTACGAGAGGGAACACTAGAAAATTTAGAAGAGGGGGAGACTTACGAGTATAGGGTAAGAGTAGTTTATATTGACGCTGATTTAGGTAATTTTAATATAGACACGTTTTACACCGAAACAAATACTTTTTTTGTAGGTGGGGATAATTACTTTATTTTAAGACATAACGATTTTTCTTCAGGACATAGTGCTCACCCTTTTACTATAATAAATGTTGATGGTTATGTTTGTTTTACTACAACATCTGACGAAATAAATGACCCCTCTTCACACTCTGATTGTGATTATGTCTCAGGTAATCATACTTTAGAATATTTACAGGGTAGTAGTACAGGATGGCATACGCATATAATAGGAACATTTGACAGTATAGATTTTCATAGCTTTGATTATGTACAAAGTATTATACAATGGGGGGATAACCCTTTTAAAAACCTTGATTATTTCTTTAAAGGTATAACTATAACAGTAAGTTCATTTAATAATTTATTTAATAATGACTTCGAGAGAGCAGGAGTACCAAACTTACAAAACGCTGAGAGTTTAAGGGGTCTTTTTAAGGGTGCAGATGTTGGAGTTTTTCCTGATGTAATGCGAGACTATTTAAGAGAGTGGGATACTTCAAACATTAAAGATTTTAGTAGCATGTTTGAGGATATATCTATTTCTTCGTCGCAATATTCAGGATGGGAAGGTTCTGAGTTTAAAGAGTATTCTAATATATTTCTACGATTATCACACGTGTTTGATGATTGGGATTTATCTAGTGCTGAAAGTTTTGATAATTTTTTATTAAATAATGAATTTTTCACTTTTTTATACGACCAAGATAGAGACTTTTTTGTACAATATACAGACCATTGGCATTTTAGAAATTTGGGAAACATATTTAAAAACATATTTACAAAAGCAACAAATTTAAAAAGTATTGACAACTTTTTAATAGATAACAACGAAAGACTTAAACTTTATGGTGTTTCTCAACCTTATTTTGTACCTGAGCTTATGGGGATGATTGATAATGATGACGAGTTATACTATAATTCATGTTTAAATAATTTTGATGTTGGCGATATACCAGACAATTTTGTTTATATGCAAGACCATTCTTTTTTTGCAGGATTCTTCGATATTTATACACGTGTAGTATTTGGTGGTACTAATGCACCATCTAATGCAGCTTTAGATATTAACACACTCCCACCTGTACCGTTTGGATACTGTATCCCAAATGTAAATTTAAACGTAAATCATGAAAACGTGGATTATTCAAGCGTTGATTTAGATTATAATTATATAATAGTAGATAGTGGTGTCACACAAAACGATATAAACTATTTAAATATTAGTGTTCGAGAGGTTGGGTCTAGTGAATGGATTACTAAAGAATTAAAAACAAGTAATATAAATATAAACGATGTATTAAATATTAACTCTTTAAACTCTAATACCGATTATGAGTATAATTTTACAATAGGTTTTAAAATACTAAACTATATATTACCTAATTATTTTAGTGGTTATAGTTTGGGCGATGTTTATTATAATATAACGCACAACGATTTTGGAACATTCTCAACACCTTACGAGGTGGGTAATGCAACTTTAAACGATATTACTAAAGAATGGAATAGTTTACTTTTTAACTTTTCAATAAATGATTACGGAAGTGCTGATGCTTTAGACCTTAAAATATATCTAGCAAAAGAGGGCGAGAGTTTTAATCTAAAAGATACAATAAACGATTACTCTAGCTTTGAAAGTTTTACGTTCTTTATTGATGACTTAGAAGAGGATACTGTTTATAATTATAGACTAGTAGCTGAGGACACAGACAACAACGAAGAGTATGTATTACTAGATGATACTACAAATACTATAAGTTTTGACCACCCTATATTTAATTTTTATTTACAAGATATTAGATTTATGAGTTTAAAAGCTGTTTTTGATTTAATCGATTTTGGTGGAGTACAAGATATAGAGCTTACTATACAGTATAGGGAACAGGGCGAAACGTGGAAAAGATTAAACGATTACTCAGAACTACAAAACATAAACGATATTATAACAGTATCAAGCGAGGATGTTTATTCATTTAATATAAATCATACAAGTAATGAAGACGCTATTCACTACTTAGACACTAAAAATTTTGAGGTACGATTTAAATTAGAGTATCTAGAATTTACAGAGTACTCAAACATTATAAGTTTTAATTACGAACCTAGAGAAAACATGGATGTAGAGTTTAAAGAACCGTTTAATATTGATGTTTACGGCTCAGACGTAAGGGTTAATGTTTTAGACTTAGGCGATTATGCAGGGTATAATACAAACATTTATTATAAAGAGTGTGTGAGCTCTCATTATATATATTTATCTAGTAAGAGTAATGAAGATGTAACATTATACGATTTACTATCTCCTAACACGTGCTATAATATATTATATAATATAACTGCGACTGGTATTTACTCCTCAGAGTTAGGACAGTATTATTTAAGTAATGAGTTTACATTCACAACAGACCACCTTGAAATATTAGACAGTGACCCTGCTTTAAGGGTAAGACATAGGAATAAAGAAAACGATAACTTAGACTTTATAATTTTTATGGATAGTTTAGGAGATTACCAATTGATTAATACAGATGTTTATTTACGTAAGGTAAGGGGCGACTGGGATAAAATTCGTGAGCATACATTCACAGAAACAGGGCAATACACATTTAATCACGGAAATTTGAGTAATACCACAAGATACGAGTATAAGGTTATTTATTCATATGGTGGAAAAATAAAAGAAACTAGTGTTTATAGCTTTTATTTAGGTAAGGAAAGAACTGGTATATTTAACACTATCACAGGTTTTTTTTCAAGGAGTGAAACGGTACATCAAAACCATAGGTGGTTTTTTTCGATAGGTAGTATTATTTTGTTTGTTATTGGTATACTGTTTTTTAGTGCTTTTAATGATGTAAGTGCAAATAATAGCATGCTTTTTAGTGTTATAGGTGGCTTTTTATTATTCATGTTTTACGTCTTTATTGGTTTTTTACCCGTTGGTGCATTAATAGTT
>PUNN01000094.1 GCA_003552605.1 Phycisphaeraceae bacterium | reverse complement strand
GTGACCGTAGTCGGCTGGCCACCAGTCCTGCGACTGCGTCATCACCGCATCCACATCGCGCATCAACGCCTCCACATCGAGGTTGGCAAACGCGCTGGCATAGTCGAAGTCCTCACCCAGCGGGTTGGCCTTCGGGTGGTTCTGATGGAGGATCCGCAGGTTCAACAGGTGCGGCCACCACGTCTCGTTGGACGGCCCCTCGGAACTCGTGCGGGCCCCGGTGATCGGACACTGGCTCTTTTGCGTGGACATAACAACCTCCTAGTGGTCCCGACTCGTTTCAGGTATCCGGCCACCAGGGCTCGTCTCATCACCGTGGCTGCCGCTCCCGAGCCGGGTCAGGTTCTGCGGAGTTTATGACAGTGCATCACTTCAAGGCAAGCCGCTTCCGGCACTTCGCAGGCCATAAGCATGTAGCTGCGAAACAGGATGGCATGGTCAGCGGCTGTGCACAGCCGATGGCCATGGCGGCTCGTGAAAGCGGGTTCGCCGCATGGCCATGAGCCGAAGTTGCGGGGGCGGCTGCTGACCATGCCACCCTCGCCTACATGCGTTCACCCTGCGGCGCTCTCCCGGGGCCGATGCATGCAGCCCCGCGCCTGGATAGGGGAGGCAGTCAGCGGCCATTCTGGCTCGGCGTTGGCACTTGAAACAGGGCCAAGTGGCCTTGCGGCGGCCCGTGGGGGCGAGTGGACGGCCTTCAGGAAGGGGATGGGGTCTCCGGGGCAGGATATGGCGTGCCCGCCGCTGGCAGACTCGGGGGGGCGGCGGTACCCGTCCGCGATGAATGCGCAATTGATCCCTTGGCCCTTGTCAACGCTGACCAATTCAGGCATCAGGCGCCGGCGATGCGGGGCATGAACAGCGGGTCCTTTTTCAACTGTGCGTGAGCGAAGCGAAGCAGCAGATCGCGCTTCAGCGCCTTGGCGTCGGGTTCATCCCACAGGTTGTTCGTCTCCTGCGGGTCCTGCTCGAGGTCGTACAGTTCTCCGTAAGTCTGATCGCGGTAGACGGTGATCTTGTAACGCCGGTCCACGCAGGTCACCAGGTGCATCGTGGTGGGATTGTGGCGGTTCTCGATCAGGGCGTGATCGCGGGGTGGCGGGGCCTGGCCGCTCCAGGCTGGAAGCTGGTTGAGCCCGGCCATGGTGTGCGGCACATCGATGCCCGCGGCGCCACAGAAGGTCGGCGCCAGGTCGACCAGCGACTGGATCGCATCGCTGCGCGAGCCTGGGTGGATGGCATCGGGCAGCCGGGCGATCAGCGGTACGCGGATGCCATCTTCAAAATGAAACGGGCCTTTCGCGGTCAGCCCGTGCTGGCCGAAGTAGTGGCCGTGATCCGAGGTGAACACCACCAGCGTCTGCTCGCCCAGGCCGAGTTCATCAAGGTTCTCGAGCAGTTGCCCGATGCTGTGGTCGAGAAACGAGACCATCCCGTAGTAGGTTGCGATCCGGGCGCGCATCCCCTCCGGATCACCCAGGTGACAGCCACTGCCATGGATGTGGTGGCCGTTCGGCTCATCGCGGTAGGCCGACCAGTCGGCGCTGGGGGCCTGCGTCATGGCAAAGTGCGGTGGGAGTTTGTCGAAGTTCACGGGGCCGGGGCCGGGAATCTCGATCTGTGCCGGATCGTACATGCTCGCCCACGGCTCGGGCACGAGGTAGTCCGGGTGCGGGTCGAAGTAGGATGCCCAGCAGAAAAAAGGCTGGCCGGTTTGGGCATGGCTGGCCAGTCGGGCGGAGACACGCTCGGTGATCCACGTGTTCGGATGCAATTCCTGGGGGATTTCCCAGGTACGCTCGCGGCTGGTGCGCGTGCCAGTGGGTGGCTTGAAATAGCGTTTCCAGTCGCGACAGCCCTTTTCTTCCATCCAGATCGCGTAGTGCTGGCCCACGTGGGCTTCATCGGCGTGGTTGCGGGCCAGTTCCACGTGGTTGAAACCATAGAAGTCCTCATCGAAGCTTCGCCAGAAGTCGAGGTCCTGAAGGGTCGGGTAACTCTCGAGCGAGGGATAGCCCGGCGCGCTCTCGAGCGGCTGGAAGTGAGCCTTGCCGATCAGTGTGCTGTCGTAGCCGTGCGACTGCAGCAGTGATCCGATCGTTGGCACATCCTCGTTCAGCCGCGTGCCCAGTGTCCAGGCACCATGCTGACTGGGCATCAACCCGGTGATGATCGATGCCCGTGTCGGGGTGCAGAGCGGATTGGGGCAGTAGGCTCGTGTAAACAGGCAGCCCTGGCTGGCAAGGCGATCGAGGTTCGGCGTCTTGACCGGGGCGCCCAGGCAACCGAGCGTATGGCAGTGCTGCTGGTCGGTGCTGATAAGGAGAATGTTCTTCGCTGTCATGTGGGGATTCGGTGGGAGTGCTGTGGCGGGATCTGCAACAGGCCGGCCGCGAGGGCGGGCCTCATGATCGCAGGTCTGTAGCCGGCGGGCAAGTGCGATGTCGCGCATCTCAGATCGGTGATGGGGCCAAGTGTCACACGATGCATCGGCGCGGAACAAACGCCCTTACGACATCACCGTGCCGCCCAACGCCAGCGCCCAGGCCCGGCTGCCGGCCACGGCATCCACCACGTTGAGGGCGCACGCGATGCGGCGGTCCACAAGGACTTTCTTGAGTATCACCTCGCCAGCGGCCGGTACCGCTTCGAGCCCGCATGAGTCATTCATCAAAGCGGCTACCGGGCAGGCGGCTGGACATCAACTCATCGTTGCCGTCCCCCGTGGGGCCGCGCCCTGCCGCATGACCCATCCCACCTGCCATCAAGACTCGCCTGCTCCCGTTACCCCGGCTAACATGCTGGTGTCTTGGGCGGAGGTATCGGGCAACGCGGGCCAGCGACCTGCCTGCGGGTCGAAGTCCTCGGCGAACGAAGGGCCGAGGGACAAGATGCAGGGGTCAGCATGTATGCCTGCCCGCTGCGTCTTGGCGCCGTGCGCTGAAAGTTCTCGGCCGGAGGCCGCGAGCTTTGCAGCAGGCCGTCGCAGCCAACTCGTTATCGTCAAACGATCCAGCGCCCAGGCCCCGTTGAGCCAGCACATTTGGACACGATTCTTCGTAATAGCCGTGTAGCAACAAGGGACTTGAAGATATGGCATCCCATGCTTCGCTATATGAATATGCTACGATTGCACAGACCTGGCCTGCCTGAAAACTTTGTACCAGCCTGAATGAGAGTCGGTTGGGGGGTTGGTGATTCTATCGCTGGGGCTGCCGGAGCGCAAGCGAGGGGCGCAGCCCCGAGCTGGAGCGGAGG
>PUNN01000188.1 GCA_003552605.1 Phycisphaeraceae bacterium | reverse complement strand
GAAGATGCTTCAGTTGCAGGAAGCGGCCATCTACAAGGTCGTCGATGGCACCACGAGCATCAGTGAGATCACACGAGCCATGGGCAAGGACCGCGATGAGCCGATCAAGGTCTCCGCCGCGGCGCTGGGTGAGGAAAGCTGAGCGGCCGCGGGCCGCGATGCTGGAGTTGCAATCATGATGATCAATCTGCTGTCACTGGCATTCATCCTGGGCATGTTCCTGTTGTGGGGCCAGCAGGGCATTTTCAGTGCGTTTCTGCACCTTGCCGGCGTGATCGCGGCGATGGTGCTGAGCCTGGCCACGTGGGACATGCTGGCACACTGGATGCTTGGCACCGAGACGCTGCTGTCGCACCATGCATGGGGCCTGTCGCTTCTGGCACCGTTCGTGCTCTGGATGGGGCTGTTCCGCTTCGCGTTCGGCTACATCGTGCCGGGCAACGTCTTCTTCTCGCCGATGACCAACCAGATCGGCGGTGGTGTGCTCGGGGCGATCGCGGCGGTCTTCGTCTGTGGGTTCACGATCATCGGCCTGAACTTCCTGCCGCTGCCGGGCGGCGTGGCGGGCTACAAGCCGCTGACGGTGGATGCCGGGCGCATCGAAAGGGCCGCATCAGGGCACCTGTGGTTTCCCTACGACCAATGGACCGACAACTTTCTGCACAGGATCTCGCGCGGGTCGATGGGTACGGGCCGGCCGCTGGATGAATACGTTGGCCCCTCACTGCTTGAAGAGGCGGTGATCTTCGGTCTGGCCACGGAATACCATGAGAACCTGCCGCTCAGCGCGCCCGCGGAGGCGGTGCAGGTCGAGTGGGCCCGGGCGTACGAGGGACTCTCCCACGAAGTGCTGCCGCTGGCGGCGCGGGAGAACCTCGGGCCACATCAGCACATCGATGAAACTCAGCGCCTGGTATGGGTGCGCGTGGTGTGGACACTCAGCTCTGTGGCTGCGGGGACCGAGGGGGTGATCCGGCTGCCGCCGACGCAGTTGAGGCTGACCGGCCGGGATACCGGTGGCGGTGGGACGCAGGTCATCACTCCGATCGGCGGTATTCTCCGGGGCAGCCCATCGGTGTTTTATCCAACGCGCGGCAGCACATTGCAGGATATCCTCCAGGCTAACTT
Source organism: Phycisphaeraceae bacterium (assembly GCA_003552605.1). Classification (GTDB taxonomy): domain Bacteria; phylum Planctomycetota; class Phycisphaerae; order Phycisphaerales; family Phycisphaeraceae; genus B1Sed10-187. The sequence continues at coordinate 2,135 of PUNN01000188.1, read as the reverse complement.
TGCAGGCCGCGACACGGTCGAGACCGACTGGCTCTTCATCGTGCCAAACGATGTTGATCCGCGGTTCCTGCGCGTTCGCAACCTCCGTTTCGATATGAGCGATCTCGAGCAGGTCCAGGTCGAAGACCCGAGCCCGGAAACCCTGGCCGCGAACGAGCCGTTCACCGGGCTCGCCGAGGTGCACCGTGACCGCACGGAAATGGCCGAGATGGACGTCCAGTGGGAGTGGAGCGATCGGCTGCCGACCACCTTCGGCAGGGCGCAGCTCTCCGGCCGCGGCAACGAGTACGACAACGGCGCCTTCCTTCGCGCCAGTCATCAGCGGGCCGAGCGGGGTGACCGCCATCTCGAGCGGGTGGCGGTGCCGGGCGGCTATCGCGCCGTCCGCGTGATCATGAGCCCGGAAGATGTCGACGCCATGGCGGCCGTCGAGGGCGACAGCGATGCCGGCGCTGAGCCCAATCATTACTGGCTCGAGTACGAACGTGAAGATGGCGAACGGCGCAAGGCCGCTCCCGTCGGGTACATTTATGAGGATGAAGACAATCAGTACAGTTTCGCTGTGCGCGCTACGCTCGAGGGCTTCAACGACATCGATGATGTCCCGCTGATCCGCACCCGTCGCGGTGTCAGGCCGCGAGGTGAAGGGGAGGACTTCTACCTCTACTTCCCCGTGCCCGAAGGCGGTACGCCCACGGCCATCGGCGTCCGCGATCAGACGGCGCAGGAACTCGGCGAGCCAGGGCAGCAGACGGATTAACGGTGGAGCTACTTGGGTAGAGGTTTGCCATTGCAGGCCACCAGGAATGCCGCCACTCGTTATGGGCACCGAACGCCCCGCGCCTTCTCATGGTCGTTTGCGGCCCAGCAGGAGTTGGTGAAATGAACCCAAGGTCAATCTTTACGGTGATCCTGCTGGCTACTGCGTTGTCGCTCTCCGCCTGCGGTGCCGGGGACGATGGACAGCCGCTGGTGTACGAGACGATCCATGAGGCAGCCTCCGAAGGGGATTTGGATGATGTCCATCGCCACCTGTATCGCGGTTCCGCGGTGAACAGCCGGGATGAAGGACGCGCAACGCCTCTCCATCACGCGGCGCGACACAATCGTTTGGAAGTGGCCCGTTTCCTGCTCGATCACGGCGGTGCGGTCGAAGGCCGCGATGATGGCAGGTTAACCCCCTTGCACGTGGCGGCAATGCGCGGGCACGTGCCCATGGTGGACCTGCTGATTGAACACGGCGCGGAGGTTGATGTTCCCGGGGGAGGCGGCGCCACGGCCGCGCACCTCGCCGCCCGACACGGTCATGAGGATGTCCTTGATGCACTCGTTGACGCCGGCGCCGATCTGAGCGTTGAAGATGGCAGCGGCCGCAGCGCGTTGGATGTCCTGCGCGTGCATCGGGGAGAGCTAGCGGTCGTATGGGAATGGAGCGATCGGCTGCCGACCACCTTCGGCAGGGCGCAGCTCTCCGGCCGCGGCAACGAGTACGACAACGGCGCCTTTCTCCGTGCCAGCCATCAGCGGGCGGACCGAGGCGATCGGCATCTCGACCGGGTGGCCGTGCCGGCCGGGTATCGCAGCGTGCGGGTGATCCTGAGCCCGGAAGATGTCGATGCCATGGCGGCCGTGGAAGCCGACAGCGATGCCGGCGCTGAGCCCAATCATTACTGGCTCGAGTACGAACGCGAGGATGGCGAACGGCGCAAGGCCGCCCCGGTCGGCTATATCTATCGTGATGAAGACAATGAGTTCAGTTTCGCTGTGCGGGCCACACTCGAGGGCTTCAACGACATTGATGATGTGCCGCTGATCCGCACGCGTCGTGGTGTCCGGCCGCGAGGTGAAGGGGAGGACTTCTACCTTTACTTCCCAGTGCCCGAAGGCGCTACGCCCACAGCCATCGGTGTCCGCGATCAGACCGCGCAGGAACTCGGCGAGCCAGATGACAATGATTGAGCGGCAATGTTGTATCGAAAGCTACCGCCGCGGGTGTGCCCGCCGTGTGTGGTCTGCAGGGCAAACGCATGTAGACGCGAATCCGGGTGGCATGGTCAGCGGCTGTCCGCAGCCGATGGCCATGACGGCCTGTGATTGGGGGTTCGCCGCATGGCCATCAGCCGAAGACGGCTGCT
>PUNN01000319.1 GCA_003552605.1 Phycisphaeraceae bacterium | reverse complement strand
GGGCCAGCCGGTGCAAGCGGTGGCGGCGCCGAAGGATTCGCCGGCCCTGGCCTGTAACGCCGTGGGCCGCGTTGTAACCGGCCCCCGCCCCCGGAAAGCCGGGCCCGGAAAGCCGGGCCCGCAAATCGGCCACCGGAAGCCGGAGTCCCGGCCCCCCGGACCCCCGGATCCCGAACGCCGCGCGCTGGGCCTGCGACTTGACGGCAATGAAGACTTGTGTATCTTATTAGCGCCGATGCGGCCTGCGGCCGCTCAGGCCCTCGCCACTGCCGCCGGCTCGTTCCGCGGCCTGCCCGCACGAAATCAAGGAATCGCCGCCGTGCCCGATGACGCCACCCGCGCCAAGCCAACGTTCCTCGACCGACACCACTTCCTGCTGCGTCGCCTCCACTCGCTGACCGGCATCGTGCCCATCGGCGCGTTCCTCATGTTCCATCTGTTTACCAACATGCAGATGGCGTTCGATACGTTTCAGCATGAGGTGGAGTGGATTCACTCGCTACCGGCGCTGCTGTTTCTCGAGATCTTCGGCCTGTGGCTGCCCATTGCCTTCCACGCCGGCCTCGGCATCGTCTACACCGTCTCGGGCAAGAGCAACCTCCGCCACTACCGCTACTGGGACAACTGGCGCTACACGCTTCAGCGGGTCACCGGCATCCTCGCGCTGATCTTCATCTTCTTCCACGTGGCCACCCTCCGGTGGGGCTGGCCGGTGCTCGGTGAATACACCCCGTTCTTCGCCCACGGCCTGTCCGTGGACGGCGGTGATGGCCTCGTGCCCCTGTCGACCGCATCAACGGTCATCGCCATCCAGGCCGGCGTCATTGTGGGCCTGCTGTACATCGTCGGCGTGGTCTCATCGGTCTACCACTTTGCCAACGGGCTGTGGACGGCCGCGATCACCTGGGGACTGACGATCACCGAGCAAGCGCAGCGCCGCTGGGGCTACGTCTGCATCGTGCTGTTTCTGGGCCTGATGGCCTTTGGTGCCATCGCCCTCGTCTACGCCTTTACCTACACGCCGACCGAGACCGAGATGGCCTCCTACGAGAAGACACTCGAACACTGGATTGAAACCGGCGAGTATCCCAAGCCGTAATCACGCCCGACCGGGCCGGCCCGAGAGGACCGCCCCCCCTGCCCCCCCCGCGCCGATTCCAGCCCGGAAGCCCCCGGAGTTCCGCACCATGGCCCCTTCCTCCAAGCCCCGCACCATCATCATCGGCGGCGGCCTCGCCGGCCTCGCCGCCGCTGTCCGCATCGCCGAAGCCGGCATGCCCGTCGACCTGTTCTCCATGGTCCCGGTCAAGCGAAGCCACAGCGTCTGCGCCCAGGGCGGCATCAACGCCGCGAACAAGGTCGCGCGACAGCAGGGCTACTCCGAGTACATGCATTTCGATGAGACGCTCTACGGCGGCGACTTTCTCAACCACCAGCCGCCGGTCTACGACATGGCCTACTGGGCCCCGCGCATCATCGACCTGCTCGACCGCATGGGCGTGCCCTTCAACCGCACGCCCGAAGGGGAACGCGATCTTCGCATGTTCGGCGGCAGCCTCTACAAGCGCACCCACTTCTCGGGCGCCACGACGGGGCAGCAACTCCTTTACGCCCTCGATGAGCAGACCCGGCGATGGGAGGCCGAAGGGCTCGTGACCAAATACGAGTTCTGGGAGTTTCTCTGGCCCGTGCTCGATGAGCAGGGCGAATGCAAGGGCATCGTCGCCCAGGACATGCGCACGATGGAAATCCGTGCCTTCCGCGCCGATGCGGTGGTCATGGCCACCGGTGGCAACGGGCTGATCTTCGGCAAGAGCACCAACAGCGTCATATGCACCGGCGGTGCCGCCGCCCGCTGCTACCAGGCGGGGGCTTGGCTGGGCAATCCCGAGTTCATCCAGGTCCACCCCACCGCCATCCCCGGCGAGGACAAGTGCCGTCTGATGAGCGAGTCAGCCCGTGGCGAGGGCGGCCGCGTGTGGGTGCCTCGCAAGACCGGCGACACCCGACGCCCCAATGAGATTCCGGAAAACGAGCGGTGGTACTTCCTCGAAGAGAAGTACCCCGCCTACGGCAATCTCGTCCCGCGTGACATCGCCACCCGCGAGATCTTCTGGAAGTGCCAGGAAGGCTACGGCATCGGCGGCGGGCGCATGGTCTACCTCGACTGCACCCACCTGCCCGATGCGACCAAGAACAAACTCGCCGGCATCTTCGAGATCTACGAGAAGTTCACCGGCGATGACCCGCGGCACATGGCGATGAAGATCTTCCCCGCCGTCCACTACACCATGGGCGGGCTGTATACCGTTTACACGGCAAGGGACGATTACAAGGGCATGGTCGAGGGCGCGCCCAACAACATGATGACCAACATCCCCGGGCTCTACGCCTTCGGCGAGGTCAACTACCAGTACCACGGTGGCACCCGGCTCGGGGCCAACGCCCTGCTCTCGTGCATCTTCGACGGCCTGTTCTGCGGGCTGAGCGTGGCCAACCACGTCAATGACAACGTCAAGAACCGCGCTGATGATCTGCCCGAGGCCGTCTTCGACGGCTATGTCAAGCAGGAACAGGACAAGGCGCAGGCCCTGATCGATGCCGATGGCGAGGACAACCCCTACACCATCGGCCGGGAGATGGGCAACGTCATGACCGACCGCTGCACCGTCGTCCGCGAAGCTGAAGGGCTCGCCAAGTGCCTTGAAGAGGTTCGCAATCTCCAGCAGCGGTTCAAGAAGATCCGCCTCTCCGACACCGGCATGTGGACCAACCAGACCCTCAGCTATGCCCGGGCGGTGTGGGACATGCTGCTGTATGCCGAGGCGATCGTGCTCGGGGCCGATGCGCGCAAGGAATCGCGCGGCAGCCACTATCGCACCGATTACCTTGAGCGCGATGATGCGAATTTCCTGAAGACCACCATCGCCCGCTTCGACCCGGCCACGGGTGAGCACGCCCTCGAGTTCGAGGATGTGCCCACCCCACTTGTGCCCCCACGCGCCCGCACCTACGGGCAGACTGAACAGGCCGCGGCCGGCGCCAAGGCCTAATATCCCACAAGCCCCCGCCCGCCACGTGTGCGGGCCGCATGCACGCGAGATCGCCAGAAAGAGGTCTTCCGCCATGATCGCTCCCGGTGAACAAAAGACCATCACCTTCCGCATCCGTCGCCAGGACAAGCAGGACGCCCAGCCCTACTGGGAAGTCTTCGAACTGCCCTACCGGCTGAACCTGAACGTGATCAGTTGCCTTCAGCAGATCGCCGAGAACCCGGTGACGAAGGAAGGCCGCCAGACCACACCCGTGGTGTGGGACTGCAACTGTCTCGAGGAGATATGTGGTGCCTGCACGATGGTGATCAACGGCACGGTGCAGCAATCGTGCTCGGCCCTTGTCGACAAACTGCTTGAAGAAACCGGTGGTGGCGATATCGTGCTCGAGCCGATGAGCAAGTTCCCCGTTGTCCGCGATCTCTGGGTCGACCGCACCCGGATGTTTGAGAACCTCAAACGCATCAATGGCTGGGTTCCCATTGACGGCACCCACGACCTCGGCGAAGGGCCCAAGGAAAGCCCGGAGCAGCAGGAGCTGCGCTACGGTCTCTCTCGCTGCATGACCTGTGGCTGCTGCCTCGAGGCCTGCCCGCAGTTCCTGCTCGACAACGACTTCATCGGCGCCAGCACCATCGGCCAGGCGCTCTACTTCAACGAGCACAAGACCGGCGCGGTGCTCGCCGATGAACGGCTCGATGTGATGATGGAGCCGGGCGGGGTCAACGACTGCGGCAATGCGCAGAATTGCGTCAAGGTCTGCCCGAAGGAGGTCCCCCTCACCCTCGCCATTGCCAAGATCGGCCGCCAGACGACCAAGCGGGCGTTCCGCTACTTCTTTGCCGGCCGGTGAGAGAGCACGCGCACCGCGATCAAGACCGCGATGGCTCTGAGAGTGGAGGGTGTGGCATGATCAGCGGGATGTTCTGACTCGCGGGGCCAGCGTCATGGGTATAAGCACCCCAAGCCGGCCGCAACCGCATGGCCATCGGCTGAAGACAGCCGCTGACCATGCCACCCTGTTCTGCACCTGCATGCGTTTGCCCTGGATCACGCCGTGACCGCCATCGCCTGTGATGTCGCGGGATCGTAGCGCACCACATCCCAATCCGCACCATCGCGCACCACGCGGCGGTAGAGGGTGTCGCGCTCGATGGGAATGAAGCCGGCTTCGCGGATCACCCGCCGCAGCGTGGCGACATCCACCTGCTGATTCGTGTCCGCACCCCCCACCTTGGTGATGTCATACCAGCCAACGGTCCCATCGACGTCATCGACGCCGAACGACAGGGCGAGTTGAGAAAGCTCGAGCGTCTGCATGATCCAGAACGCCTTGATGTGCTCGAAGTTGTCAAGCATCAGCCGGCAGACGGCGAGCATTTTCAGATCATCCAGCCCGGTCGGGCCATGCAGGTGGCCGAGCGCGGAGCCATCGGGCACGAACGGCAGCGGGATCACCGTCTGAAACCGGCCCGGATGCCCGGCGCTGATGGCCTCATCCTGGGCATCGCGGAGCAGACAGAGGTGCTCGATGCGATCCTCGAGACTCTCGATGTGGCCGTAGAGGATGGTGGCATTGGAAAACAGCCCGAGTTCATGGGCGGCACGATGGACCTCGATCCACTTGTCTGAGCGGATTTTGCCCTTGAACGCCTGGTCGTGAACCCGGTCATCGAAGACTTCCGCCCCGCCGCCGGGCAGCGACCCGAGGCCCGCCGCCTGCAGGTCGGCGAGCACGCCGCGGATGTCGTTGGGCCGCCGGTCAATGCGGGCAAGATGCACGATCTCGACAGCGGTGAAGGCCTTGATGTGCAGTTTCGGCGCTGCCGCGCGGATCGCGCTGAGCATGTCGGTGTAATAGGAAAACCCCAGCCACGGGTGTAGACCGCCCACGATGTGAATCTCCGTGGCGCCCGCCGCGGCGGCATTTCGCGCCAACTCGGCGATCTGCCCGGCCGAGTACTCGTAGGCCCCGGGCTGCTCCTTCTTGCGGTAGAACGAGCAGAAGTGGCAACTCAGCGCGCAGATATTGCTGTAGTTGATGTGGCGGTTGATGTTGTAATAGGCCACCTGCCCATGACGCCGCCGCCGGGCGTGGTCGGCAAGCCGGCCGATGGTCCACACATCCGCGCTTCTCAACAGCGCAAGCCCCTCCTCCGGCTCGAGGCGGCGCCCCTCACTGACCTTGGCGGCAATCGTTTGCAACGTTGTATCCATTGCGGATCAATGATAAGCCATTTCATCGCTCACAGCATCCATGCCCGCAAACACCATGGACCGGATCAGCCGGGGCGGCTTCCCACACACTCCGCTTCGCGCAGGCCCCGACCCATGTGCCGCGATCGTTGATAATAATTCCTGATTCGCGACAAAGTGCCGGAAGCTATCTCCCAGGCCCTCCGTATGGTCCAGTTGCCGTTGATCCGCCACGAGGCGACACTTGGCCCATGCAGATTGTCGGACATGGGATTGATATCGTGGACACCAGCCGGGTGGCCCGGCTGCTCGACCAGCACGAGCGGCGGTTTCTCTTGCGATGCTTTACAGAGCACGAGCAGGCGTGCGCGGCGGATCGGCGGCATCGCCTCGAGTTCCTCGCCGGCCGTTTCGCCGCCAAGGAGGCCATTATGAAGGCCGTGGGCACCGGCTGGCGGAACGGCATCGCCTGGACCGATGCAGAAGTGGTGCGGGAAGCCTCCGGCCGGCCCATCGTGCGGCTGCACGGCCAGCTTGCAGACATCGCCGCCGAACGCGGCATCGACCAGTGGTGGATCAGCATCAGCCACATCCGCACCCACGCCACGGCCAGCGCCATCGCCGTGGCGACCGGGTGATGACGATCGGCGGTGGTAGTGGATATACTTTGCCCAGAGATACCGCGCCTCGTGGCGTGTGGCCGCAAGAGCCTGAAACCACCGGGTTTGATGGAACGAGCCCATGGCCCTTCGAAACGACCGGCCCTGCCCATATGAGGTGATGCGACGTGGTAACTGGCGTCCGGGCCGCGGCCAGGCCGTGCGAAACCCAGCCCGTACAGCCGCGGGCACGCCCGCAGCAGGCCAGTCGGCCGCCCCCGGTAGCCTACCGGGCGGCGCTTCGGCCTCCCCTCCTTCGGTAACCGGCAGCGTAAACAACGCCCGAAACAAAAGTTACGGTGATGAGGCCGGTAGCGGCTCCCCTCGCGGGTTCCTGGCCAAGGCCAGCCATCCCATGGTCCTGCGTCTGCCCCGAGGCTACGCGGTGGTCCTGGTGCTCGGCATATTCATCATCTTTGCCCTTGCCTACATGGCCGGATACGTGCGCGGCGAGCGCCACGGCGCCGAGGAGATGCGGCAGCGCTACAGCGAGCTTCTTGAGAGTGCCGAGCGTCACGATGACCCCTTCGCTACGCCCCACGTGATCGACCCCGGCGGGCCGGAGGACCCGCGGATCGGCGGTTACTACTATTTCCGGCTCATCGCCAATCATTCGGAGGAGGTGGCCCGGAGCCTGGTGGCGTTCACCCGGGCCCGCGGGGTTGAAACCTTCGCCACGGTCAGCAATAATGACCGGTTCAATGTCTGGGCCGCCCAGCCGTTTGTCCGGGATGACCGGACGCGGGGCGACCGCGACAGCTTCCGCGAGACCCTCCACGGCCTCGGGCGTCAGTGGCGCAGCGAGCAGCAGCAACCGGAGGATCTTTTCAACGCCAGCCTGATTCAGTACCGACCGCGGTAGCCACCCCGCGCCGGGCACCCCACCGGCAACACCCGCGGCCGGGTGAAAGGAAGATGTGATGAGCCTCGATACCAGTCTCAAAGTCGGCGCCGACCTGACCAAGCACCGCAACGTCCTGACCCGGGCCGAGCGCATAGAGCGGCTCAAGACCCAGGGCCGCTTCGACCCTGAAAGCGACCACGCCACCGGCCTGCCCAAGGTGGGCAATCGCAAGGTCATCCCCGCCGGCAAGGTCAAGAAGAAGGCCACCACCGAGGGTGACGAGAAAGACAAGAAGAAGAAGAAGAAATGACCGATCGCCCAGGGGCGGGGTGGGCCCTCGACTACGATCGGCTCATTTCATCGCGCGCCCGTGGCATCGATGCCTCGGGCATCCGTCGCGTTTTCGATCTTGCCGGGCAGCTTGAAGACCCGGTCAACCTTTCGATCGGCCAGCCGGACTTTCCGGTTCCCGAGCCCATCCGCCGCGCCGCTTCCGAGGCGATCGCAGACGGCCTCAACGGCTATACCGTCACACAGGGAATCGCCGAGTTGCGCCAGCGCATCACCGGCCGCCTCGCCGGGGAACTGCCCCACTGGCAGCCGGCTTCGGGTGAGGGCGTCGCTGATGGCTATCAGACCCTGATCACCAGCGGCGTTTCCGGTGGGCTGGTGCTGGCGATCATGGCCTGCGCCGGCCCGGGCGATGAGGTCATCCTGCCCGACCCCGGCTTCGTCATGTATCGCCATCTCGTGACGCTCGCCGGCGCCACCCCCGTGCCCGTCGATACCTACCCCGACTTCGCGCTTACCGCCGACCGGATCGAACCGCACCTGACCGAGCGTACGAAGCTTGTGCTGTTCAACAGCCCCTCGAACCCGACCGGCGTCGTCGCCACAGCCGACCAATGCCGCGACCTCGCCGAGCTGTGCGCTCGCCACGGTGTGCTGCTGGTCAGCGATGAGATTTACGATGCGTTCTGCTTCAAGGGCAGCGGTGATCTCGCCTTCACATCACCCGCCGCATACAGCGAGCAGGTGCTGATTCTCCGCGGCTTTTCCAAGAGCTATGCCATGACCGGATGGCGCCTGGGTTACGCCGCCGGCCCCGCCCCGGTCGTCAGCGAGATGACCAAGCTCCAGCAGTACACCTTCGTCTGTGCCCCGTCGATGGTGCAGGTGGCGGGTGTGACGGCGCTGGAAACCGACATTTCAGGCCGCATCCGCGAATACCAGGCACGTCGTGACCGGGTGGTGGACGCCCTCGGGAACCTCTACGAGCTGACCCGCCCCGGCGGCGCCTTCTACGCCTTCCCCCGCGTGCCCGAACGGCTCGGCATGACGGCCACGGCCTTCGTCGAAAAGGCCGTCACCGAGCACGGCCTGCTGATCATCCCCGGCAACGTTTTCAGCGACCGCGACACCCACTTCCGTCTGAGCTATGCCTGTGCCGATGACATGCTCGACCGCGGATTGAGTATCCTCCAACAGATGGCCCGGGCGTAACGGCAGAGACACAGCGAGCGCTGCCTTGTTGCCACCTTGGTCGGTGGCCGCCGCCGCGCGTGCGTGGGGAGGGGCTCACCCCATCAGATTCAGCAGGACAATCAACCCGCCACCGACGAGGCCGAGGGCGAAGCCGAGGACCTGGATTGCGCCGAGTTGTTCCGCGGCGAGGCGGTTGACGTGTTCATTGACCTCGGCCACGTCCATCCCATCCACCGCATCGCGCACGCGGCGGCCGACGTCCACATGACGGGCGAACACCTCCTCACCGTGCTTTCGCACCCATGGCAGTAGCTGGCGCTTCAGCAGTGCCAGCCCATCCTGCTGAATCCACTGCCACAGTGCATCGGAGTCGAGCAGGCGATTGACAGCGCGCGGCAATTCGCGTTGCAGAAAACCCCTGACCGCCTCGCGGATGAACGCCCGCCCGCGTGTCCGGGCCTGCATGATGATGGCCCCGATGTCTTCATCGGCCGGCAGGGTCTTCTGAAGCCGGCTCGCAAGGCCCCCGAGCCATTCCATCAGTTCGCGGCGCATCTGCGCACTTTCGAGCCTCTTGCGGATCTCATTGCGTACCTCACCCCAGTCGATCAACCGGCTCCACTCGGCGAAGTTGATCGCTATTCGCTTGATGAGCCCTTCGCCCCGCCGCGCTTCGACATAATGCTGCATCTGCTCGACCAGTGCCGGCACGTGGTTCTGCATGAAGGCGACGATGCGGTCGGCCAGCAGCTCGAGGTTCCCTTCCTGCTCCAGCCACGGCGCCAGCACATGCTCGATGATGGCAAGCAGGCTGTCGCGATTGAGCCCTTCGGCCGCGGCCTCGCTGATCAGGTCGGTCACCTCGGGCGTGAGCTTCTCGATCACGTCCGGCAACGCCTGGCGCAGCACGGGCTCGAGCTCGTGGCGGATGTGCGACCGGATTTCCGGCTCATCAAGGGCCCGGTCGAGGAGGACCGCCACCTCGTCAACCAGCGCGGCGGGGGTGAACAGGTCGCGCGCAACGAGCGTGCCGATATTCTCCGCCAGCCGCTGTCGACGCTGCGGGATCAACCCCTGCCGCCACAGCCCGAGGGTGATCCGCCGCAGCCAGTGACGCTGGGCCGGATCGAGCGGGTTGAACAGCATCTGGATGGCCACGTAGTTGGTCGCATACCCCACACTCCCGGCCAGAAGTATGGTCAAGATGATCTGGGCCCACCCGGGCACGCCCTCGGGCAGCACTCCCGCAAGTATAAGTGCCAGCACCGCGATCACCGTGCCCAGCGTCAGCCATATCGCCAGGATGCACCCGATCTGGGCGTAAATCCATCGCCGGACATGGACATCGCCATCGCCACGGAGCTTGTCGATCAATGTCCTCAGTTCTGCCGGTCTCATCGGCACCGCCTCCAACGCGGCACAAAACCCGCCCGCCGCGGCGGCGCCAGGATACCGTGATCCGACGGGCAATGAGCGGGGCCGGCCGGCTTACCGATGGCCATGGCACAGTCGCGGCCATCCGCCCTGCGCCGCCGCTCAGGCTCAGGCCGACACGCCGAGTTTCAGCATTTTCTCGAGCTGCGGGCTGATGGCCACCTCACCTTCGCGGGCGCGGCGCTGGTTGGCCTGGATGTGGCCTGGATCGTAGTGATAGTTGACGGTCATCCCGAACGATTCGGCCATCCCCTTGGCACCGGTGTTGCTCAGGAAGTTGATGTTGTAGATCACGGCGCCGTTTCGCAGGTGAAATGCGGCGACGGGGTTCATTGGATCGCGGCCTCGCTTTTCCCGGGTGAGGTAGAAATGCGCCGCTCGCAGCAGCCCTGGCTTCAGCGCTGCGCGCAGGGTGCGGTCGCCGGCCCATGCATCATCGTGAAGAACCCCCCGCAGCGCCGCCGACAATGTCGGCGCCCCCGCGAGGTGCATGATCGTGGCGGCATCATCGGCATCGAACATCGCTTCGAGCTGCCCGGCCGTCAGGGCAAACGGTGCAGCCGCGGCGTCGCTGGCAAGGATCGGCAGCATGTAGCGGTCGCGGAAGCCCGGGATGGGGCTGAGCGTGGAGAAGCGATGAATATGCGGATAGTCCCGGCCGAGTTGTTCCACCACCATCTTGATCAGGGAGTTGCCCAGGCTCACTCCCGCCAAGCCCGGCTGTGTCGCGTTGATCGAATAGAAGATCGCCGTGGTGGCATCTTCGATGCGGTCGAGCATCTTCAACGGGTCGAAGAGCATGTCGATCGATGTGGCGATCGTCCGCGTCAGCGCGATCTCGACGAAGATCAGCGGCTCCTCGGGCAGGTTCGGGTGATAGAAGCCGAAGCACAGCCTGTCACGGTCGAGACGGCGCCGCAGGTCCGACCAGTCGGACATGGGATGCACCACATCGAAAGCCATGAGCTTTTCCAGTTGTGCCGCCGGGGTGCGGTGCCAGTTGATGGGCACAAGCCGGAGAAACCCGTGGTTGAACCACGTCCGGAACAGGTTCAGCAGGTCGGCATCCACAAGCCGCCAGACGGGCCGGTCGCGATGATGTCGCATGGCCGCGAGCAGTTCAGCCCGCATATCGACGAGAAACTTGATCCCGCCGCGCACATTCACGAACTGTCGGAAGAAATGCAGGCGCGGCGATTCGAGCCCCTCGCGCAGCCGCAGCAGCCGGTCGACCGTCTCGCCCGCGCCGGGGCCATCAAGGTCCAAAGGGCGATCGAGGACGGCCGCCTGTCGTGCCATCGCCGCCATACCCTTCTCCGCATCCCAAGGCGCCTCGGCGCCACCGGCGGAGGCCGCGCCCGGCATCGCCGCGCTATTGATCTCCATGTCGATGGCGAGGTGATCGAAAAGGGCAAGCCGGGCTGATTCATCGAGTGCCTGATACAGCCACTGAAAGCGCTCGAGCCACCTGCCGATGGCGGGCTCGCCAAGCAGCAGCATGGCGTTTTCAAGGCAGTCGCGAACCCGGGGATCCAGCGGCGCGGGCATGGGCAATATCATCGGCTCCCTGTATCCGATTTGCCCACATTCTAGCCGGGCGACCTGCACCCCCGCCGGCCCGGCCGCTTTCCACACGTTTCGGCATTCCAAGTTCCGGAACCCTCAGAGCCGGTTGCAGGCGGGTCGCCCGCCACCACGCGGCGAAGCAGGCCACGTCCATCCAGATGCTGCATGTCCTCGGGCCTCAATGTCCCGTTTTCGGCACGGTCCCACACGGGATTCAATGCACAGGCGCGCTCGATCAGTGAGCGGCCGAGCACATCAGTGGCACCGGGCAAACGGTCATGCCGAAAAAGCATGCCCTTGCCGAATACCCAGCAGAAGTCGGCATCAGCACCGAGTGGACGGTGGAAAAGGGCGAACAGGGCCATGAACCGCTCGGCCCATCGTCGCGATTTGCCGGGATCGACGCTGTCAAGGCCATACCAGAGGTTGAGCCCGAGCCGTGTGACCGCTTCGGCATCATCGGCGTTCTCGAAAACGCGCTGTTCGAGCAACTCGATGGCATCTTCATGCGCACCCTGCAACTCCCGTTCAGCGATCTGTTCCCATGTACTTTGCATAGGTCATACCAGCCATGATGCTGCCGACAGGCACAAGCCGGCAGGCCTCCCACCCCCGACAGGCAGCGGCCGCGGTGCCGCGACATACTGCTCTACCCGAGGGTACGGCATGGCAGGCTCGACCGGATTACTCACCCCACACCAGACCCACGATCGCCCGGGCAGTCCCACATGGCCCAGTGCGGCGTCCTCAGCAATGACAAGATTCCCCGGCGCCTGGCCAGTGACCACCTGCAACCGATGGTCAAGTGTGAACAGGCGTGCGCAGGGGAAACCGGCAGGGCAAACGTTGCCCCGTCCCATCGGCGGGCCGGCCCCACTGTCATCTACATGGTCGGTCTGACTTGCATCTGTCCGGCATCGTTGTGCCTGTCAGATCATGCCATCCCAGTTGGCCGGACAGAGCAGGACGGGCAGGTCGGCCTGACGCAGCACGCTCGTGGGGACATCGCCGGCGATAAGCCGCTTGAGCACCCCCTTACCAGTCAGGCCGAGCACGATGAGCGTACACTCGCGCGCCTTGGCGGTGTTGAGGATCGCCTTGGAGACATTTTCTGAAAAGAGCATCAGCCCATCGGCCTCGACCCCGGCCTCTCGAAGCCCTTCGACCAGCAACCGTAGCGTCTGCTCGCCACGCTGGCGGGCATCGGAGTCATGCTCATCCTCATCGTGGTGTTGAGCCACGTGCGCGACCACCGCATCGGCATCCAGCCGCCGCGCGAGATCGGCAATGGGGGAGGTCAGTTTCTCACTGGCCCACGGTGTCGACACCGCGACCAGGATTTTGCTCTTCGCCATGTAAGCGGCTCCGTCCACAAATGTCCTTCGGCCACCATGCGCCGACCCTGACCCTGCCACCACCCGCCCGCCCCCGGAAGAAAGCTAGCCCCGGAAGTAGCCCCCGGAAGCAGCCCCCGGAAGTAGGCCCCGGATACCGTCCCCGCAAGCCCGCCCCTCGGAAAGCACCCGAACCGCCGGGTTCCGAAATACGGGGTTCCGGGGTTCCCAGGGTCCGGGGGTCCCAGGGTCCGGGGGTCCGGGGGTCCGGGGGTCCGGGGGGGCGGGCCATCGCATTGCCACCCGGTGCAGCAGCCATCATACCCAAGTCCGTAGCGCGCTGTCGACCGATGCGCAAGGCCAATCCGTATAGGGGGTGCATGACACGCGCCGCGGCGGGCAACCCCGGGGCTGGCTGTGTCAGCGGCCGTCTGCGGCCGATGGCCATGCGAGTCCGCGGGGCGTTCGAAGCGCCCGGAACCCTCGCGTCCGCAGGCTGGTCGTGCCGACGGTTTTTGCGCTGATGGCATGGGTCATGTACACGGCCCGAGTACAGCCAGGGCCCCGGTGATCGGACATGGCCGGGCTGGTCCATCCGCCACCATCACCCGGCGCCGGGCTCGAGGTGGCGCTGAGGCTGCTCGATCGCCGCGAGTTGCTGCTGCACGTTGCGGATGCGGTCAACATCCAGTTTCGCTGTGCGGTCGAACCGGTAGATGCCATTGCATTCCTGGAAGACATCGGTCAACTGCGTATAGCAGTAACCGAACATGCAGGGATGGTTCAGCAGCACTTCCACCACTCCCTTGAACCGCTGGAGAAACGCTTCCTCACTTACCGGCGCTTCACCATAGCCCAAGGATGGTGCAGCCGGTGGCCTGGCGGCCCCTTTCCGCCAACAGGTACCGTGACAAGCAGTCGTCCACCGGCGAGGTCCGACACGATTTGCCCTCGCTCAAGGTAATACGAAACCACCGCTTCAAGCCAGACGGTCTGCCAGATGCCCGTGGTACGTGTATAGCGACAGCCGGCGTTGTGATAGGCCGCCGATTGCTTTCCCTGGGGCTTGGCACACGGTGGTCATCACGGGCCCGCACCGTGATGACGGCGGTTTCTGCCGACCTCACCCGGCTTGTCAGTTCAACGGGAAACGGTGGGAACCTGCCACAATGCCGTGCCACCTCGACACCGTCAACCCAGACCGTGGCGTCATAGTCCACGGCCTGAAAGTGCAAAGATATACGGCTGCCGGCCCATTGCGCTGGCGGCCTGATCTCCCGGCGGTACCAGACGGCGTTGATAAAATCGGTATCACCGATGCCGGAGAGTTATCGATTCAGGACAGAACGGAACGAGAATCTGCCCTTCGAGTGATCGATCAAGCAGACCGCGCTCAAGACCGCTGTCTTCCCGGTCCACCTCGAACTGCCAGGGCCTATTCAGGCACTGCCAGGATGGGCGGAACCACTGCGGACGCGGGTGTTCGGGACGAGGCATGGTCATTGGGCGTTTCCTCTGCGAGCGCCGATGGCGCAGCGCTCACCGCGCTTACACGAGGGTAACACACTTTCAGAGACAGCAGGCAGTGCGTTGCAGCTTGATGCGACGTCGGGTTAGTATTCGCATCAAGGTGTCCTGCCAATGCTCATCTGGCCGCCCCGCCTGGTGAACGTTGGGGAGGGCCACCGCCGCGAGCGGCGAAAGGATGAACCAATGGCCCATCAGCGCCCCCACGTACTGATTCTCATGTCGGACGAACATCGTGCGGATGTGGCCGGTTTCGCCGGCGACCCGGTGGCCCGCACGCCCACGCTTGACTGGCTGGCCGAGGGTGGGGTGGTGTTCAACAACGCCTACACACCCAGCCCCATCTGCGTCCCCGCCCGGCAATGCATCCT
>PUNN01000096.1 GCA_003552605.1 Phycisphaeraceae bacterium | reverse complement strand
GGGGGCGGGGGCGGGGGCGGGGGTGAGTGCTTCGCGGTAAGAGAGAGAACATGCCCGGCCACGATGGTTTACCTCAACTCGTCTGCTTCGACCTTGGCGGGGTGGTTATCCGCATCGCCTCGGGCTGGAAGGAAGCGGCGAAACGGGCGGGGGTGCGGCTGCCGCCCGATGCCGCCGATGTCATCGCCTCACCCGAAATGATCAGGCTCGTGGAGAAGCTCGAAACCGGCCGGATCGGTCACAGCGCCTTCGACCGCGCCATCGCCGCGTTGAGCGGTTTGAGTGCCGCCGATGTCGCGGACATCCACACCGCCTGGCTGCTCGAGCCTTACGAGGGCGTGGCGCCCATCCTCGAATGGCTGCAACGTTGCGGGATCGCCACGGCGTGCCTGTCCAACACCAGCGCGCGGCACTGGGCACTCATCCACGGCCCCGGCCGGGCCGGCCTGCCCATGCGGCTGTTCGATCACACCTTCGCCAGCCACCTCATCGGCACGATGAAGCCAGCAGCGGCCATCTACAGCCACGTCGAGCGCACCACGACCGCCACGCCGCAGCGCATCCTCTTTTTCGATGACAACGAATCCAATATCGCCGCGGCAAGCAGCCGCGGCTGGCACGCCCACCTCATCGAACCCCCAGCCTCCCCCGCCTCGCAGATGCAGCGGGTGCTGGATCGGTGGGTGGGGTGAGGGGCTCTCGCGACTCTGCTGTATAAGTGATTGCGTTGCAGCAACTTGTGGGCATGCCTCCTCGGGGCACGTTGCCTCCTCAAGTTGGTCCGCCCCGGACGGAGGGTGTATCATCACGATGGGTGTAACCATGTGGGCACCACCGTGGCCGCTGAGAATCAGGAGCATCATGACACACAGCCATCCCGAGACCGATGAAGATGAACGGCCCAGCCATCGCGGCCTTGAAGCTTTTCTCCGTGGCGTCGGGTCCGTCTTCTGTCCGTGGCCGCAAAGTGAACGCACGTCCTTGCGGGAGGATGTCGAGTGTGCCCTGGGCAGGTCGTTATCTTCACAGCAGATGTCATCTGGTGCGGCTCGTGATCGGGAGAACATGGGTCATGATCTGGCGATGGCGACAGCCCGTTTTGTCACTGAGAACGGCTGGCCTGAAACCAACTCATTGCAAACGCTTGTCCTGCTCGACTACCTGTGCCGGAACATGCAGTCACGCCGCACCGTGCAGCAGACGACAGACCGGGACATGCAACGCGACACTGCGAACGTTGATGAAGCATCGGCTGGTGAACGTTGCGACGCCATGATTGCCCAGGCCGTGCGCAAGCTGTGCGAGCGCCCCTCCCACGAGCGGGGGCCGATCGTGGAGGCACTTCGAAACTCGTCGTGTCGACAGCACGATGTCCGGTTGTCCAGGGGGGCGAGTCCACATGGAACCGTAAGGGGGGCCATGCGCAGCCCGGCCTCGTCGACGGGGACTGCCAGCGACTGATCAACATCAGGGTATTCCAGTGAAGGTTGCAGAGCGTACGCGCGGCAGCTGACATCGAGCAGGCATCGGCCGGGCCTGCAATACAGCGGCGAGTGGCAGTGTGACCTTTCAGCATACAAGTCGTCCTGAGCAAGGAGTAATGCATGGAAAGCCCCCGAACGGCGGATGCCCCAGATGAACAGGGGCCCGGGGCGATAAAAGGTCAAGCCTCCACTCAACCCTCGGGTGCCGATGACGCCCCGGAGGATGAGGGGGTGAGTTATCAGCGCCTGCTCGAGATCCTCGAGCAGGGGGATACGGGCGGTCTCTCAGATGCCGAACTCGCCGCCATTGTCAGGAGCCTTGGCCAATCCAACGTCAGGCTCGCCCTGAAGGCGCAGGCCTTCGCCGGGCCATTGCCACCGCCGGAGGTGATCGCCGCTTTTGCGAAGCACTACCCGGAGGCGCCGGAATACATCTTCGATTATGCAAGGAAGGAGCAGCAGCATCGCCATCAGATCGAGAGCGAATTGAACAAGGCAATTATCGAAGATCGCCGTCAAGATCGCCGGGCTGAGGCCAAAGGCCAATGGTTCGCCCTGGTGATCGTCCTGGCGGCGTTGTCTGCCACCATCGCCCTGGCGGCGCTTGGGGCAATTTGGCCAGCCGCGGTTGTCGGAGGCGCAACCATCGTTTCATTGGCGATTGTTTTCCTCAACAATCAGGCAGGCCGTCATCTCGCGCGGCGACTTCACTGGCCATCGCAGGGACGGCGGCAGGCTGCGGAACGCGAGGGTGATGCCAGTGAATGAGGCCGGCCATCACCCGTTCACGCATACTGCCACGTCTCACCGGGCTCCATCACGCGGACCTTCACGCCTGTGGGGGCGAAGGCGCTGATGTCGTCGGTCAGCAGGGGGAAGGTCTTGTAGTGGATGGGGATGGTGACCGGGGCGTTGATCAGCTCGGCGGCTTTGCGGCCGAGTTCGGGGCCCATGGTGAAGCGGTCGCCGACGGGGATGCAGGCGATCTGGGGCTGGGCGAGCTCGCCGATGGTCTTCATGTCGTTGAAAAGCGCCGTGTCGCCGCAGTGGTAGATCGTCACCCCGCCGATGTGGATGATAAGGCCGCAGGCCTCGCCCATGTAGCGGCCGTTGTAGCTCGAGGAGTGGATCGCCGGGGTGAACGCGATGTGGCCGAAGGCCGTGTCGATGCGGCCGCCCGGGTTGCCCGGCTCGCTCTTGCTGATGCCATGCTCGCCGAGGAACTCGCAGATCTCGAACGGGGCGATCACGGTGGCGTTGTTGGCCTTGACAATGTCGAGGGTGTCCCCGAAGTGATCGCCGTGGCCGTGGGTCAGGGCGAGAAAGTCGCCTTTGACATCCTTCGGGCTGTGCTTGGCGAGCGGATTGCCGGTGAGGAACGGGTCGACGATGAGCTTATGGGTGCCATCGTCGAAGATGAAGCCGGAATGCCCGAGAAACGTGATGCTGAGCGCCATGTCGTCACCTCCCTTTAGCCGCCATACGGGATACGGGGTTGGATTATCCGATGTTCCCATCATACCCGACACCCCGCCCCAACGCAGCCCCCGGAAACCCGGCCCGGCCAAAAGCCAAAAACACTGAAGCCGCTACCCCGAACCTGCCCCTCAGGTAAGCGTCCCATCGGCAGCCCCCCCATGGCATTGTCCGATGAAACACGATGCTGCCTCCCTCCCCCCGCCTCCCCCCTGCTCTCCTGCTCTCCTGTTCTCCTGTTCACCTGTTCACCTGCTCTCCTGCTCTCCTGCTCTCCTGCTCTCCTGTTCTCCTGTTCTGCCAAACGAAG
>PUNN01000226.1 GCA_003552605.1 Phycisphaeraceae bacterium | reverse complement strand
GGCTCGAGCTGTTCCGACGCCACACCGCGCAGGCGCTCGATCCCGCAGCGCCGCTGCCGCCGGTCATAGAGGGCGTGGACCCCCGCCTCTGGCCGGCGGTGCGCGATGCCCTGCTGCGGTATGGGGTGCCGGGCCGCTACCTGTTCGAGATGATCGATGGGCAGTTGCTCGACCAGCAGCGAGACCGGTACGAGCGCTTCGATCAGCTCTACGATTACTGTTACAAGGTTGCGAGCACCGTCGGGCTCGTCTGCATCACCATCTGGGGCTACAGCGGCGGCGAGCGGACGCGCACGCTGGCCGAGCAGCGTGGCGTGGCGCTTCAGTTGACCAACGTGCTTCGCGACCTTGTCGAGGATGCCCGCCGCGGAAGGGTCTACCTGCCGGCGGAGGAACTTGAGCAGTACGGCTACGATCCCGAGTCGTTTCTCGCCGCGGTATCCCGTGGCGAGGTGGATCAACGGTTCGACCGGCTCATGGCGTTCCAGCTTGACCGTGCCCGACGTTACTACGAGGCGACGGCCGAGCTGGAAGCGGCCATCGAGCCCGGATGCCGGCCGACATGCTGGGCGATGATGCATATTTATCGACGGCTGCTGGACAAGATCATCGCCCGGCCACGGCGGGTGCTCACCGAGCGTGTCAGCCTCGGACGGCTACAGAAGCTCACCATCGCCGCCCGGGCATCCTGGCGTCGCGGGGTGAGGCGGTGAGTGCGGATCAGCCCACAACGCTTGCGGGAGGGACCATCGTGCTCGGTGGGGGCCTGGCCGGTATCGCCGCGGCGATGCGCCTTGTGGATGCGGGCGTGCCGGTGACACTGGTGGAAACGCGCAAGCGCCTTGGCGGCCGCGCCACCAGCTTCGTCGACCCCGCGACCGGCGAGGTGCTCGACAACTGCCAGCACGTGCTGATGCGCTGCTGCACGAACCTGCTCGACCTCTACGAGCGCCTTGGTGTGGCCGATTGCATTGACTGGTGTCGGAGGCTGTATTTCATCGACCCAGCCGGCCGGGTGGACGTGCTCGAGCGCGGCGGGTTGCCGGCGCCGCTGCACCTGCTTCGACGCATCCTCAACTTCGCCTCGCTCACCGCCCGGCAGAAGTTCGAACTCGCCCGCGGCATGTGGCACGTGCTGCGTGCAGACCGCAACGGCCGAAGCGGCCTGCATGGTCTGACCTTTACCGACTGGCTGCGTGCGGCGGGGCAGAGCGAAGCGCTCATCGACCGGTTCTGGTCGGCGGTGGTCGTCAGCGCGCTGAACGAGACACCCGATCGCTGTGCCGCCGACTACGCCTTGCAGGTCTTCCAGGATGGTTTTCTCGCACATTCGCAGGCGTGGGAAGTCGGCCTGCCGCGCGTGCCGCTGATGCGGCTTTACGACCCGGCGGTCGAAGCCATCGAGCGTGCCGGCGGCCACATCATGCTCTCGACCAGCATTGAAGGGCTCGCTTTCGACAAGGGCCGTGTGACCGGGGTTCGCCTTGCAGGCGGGCGCACCCTCAATGCCGATGCGGTCATCAGCACGTTGCCATTCGATCGACTCAGCAGGATATGCGGCAGCGAGATGTGCGCGGTGGATGAACGCCTCGGCGGGCTCGATCGGATCGAGGTCAACCCCATCCTCGGGGTTCATCTGTGGTTTGACCGGCCGGTGACCCACCTGCCGCTCGCGGCCCTGCTTGACAGCCCCCTGCATTGGCTGTTCGTCAAGGCGGATACCGACCGTGGCCAGCACGTCCATGGTGTCATCAGCGCTGCCCGCGACCTGGTGTCGCAGCCGAGTGAGGCCATCACGGCCATGGTGATGTGTGAGATACGCAGGCGCTTTCCCACAGCGCAGCACGCCACGCTCCTGCACAGCCTGGTGGTCAAGGAAAAACGCGCCACGTTCGCCATCCGCCCCGGTGTCGATGCCCATCGGCCCGGCCCGCACGGGCGCATCGATAACCTTTACCTCGCCGGCGACTGGTGCAACAGCGGCTGGCCGGCGACGATGGAGGGCGCCACGCGGAGCGGCTACCTTGCCGCCGCGGCCTGCATCGAGGATCGCGCGGCACGACACGGCCGCAGGCCGGCGGGCGTCCGCGGCCTCGTCCCCGACCTTCCTGCATCACCACTGTTCCGCCTGCTCGCCCCACGTTGACCGCGAGCCGGGATTGATGCGCATGCCGCCCGCCGATATCACCGACACTGATTTGTCAATGATGCAGCGTGCCCTGGCCCTGGCAGACCGGGCCGGTGAGATGGGTGAGGTCCCGGTCGGCGCCGTGGTCTACCGCGCCGGTGAGGTGCTTGGTGAAGGCCACAACCTTCGCGAAAGCGCTGCCGACCCCACCGCACACGCCGAGATACTCGCCCTCCGCGCCGCCGCGGCCACGCTCGGCACATGGCGGCTGGATGATTGCAGCATTGCGGTCACACTCGAGCCGTGCCCGATGTGTGCCGGCGCCCTGGTCAACGCCCGGATGTCGCGGCTGGTGTACGGCTGCACCGATCCGAAGATGGGCTGCGTGGATACCCTTGCCAACCTGTGCACCGATGAGCGGTTCAACCATCGGCTGCACGTGGCAGGCGGCATCATGGCCGATGAATGCGCCCGCATCCTCGCCGACTTCTTTCAGGCTCGCCGCGGCCCCGACCGGCCGCCGAAGCCGGCGCCGGGGCCGTGAGCAAGCAGGCGGACACGAATCCTCGCGGGTGACACCGATGCTCGGATCAATGGGCCGGCCGTGTCAGCGGCCCCGGGAGGTGCGGCGAAACCCATACGGCTACAGATGCGCCAGACGCTCGTAGGACCATCGGGCTGGAGATCGCCCCCTGATGCAACCCGCCATGGACCGCAGCACGCAGCTCCCACCAGCAAAGGGAGAACGTCAGCGGTGATTCATGGCCGGGTCGCCTGCAAAGGACTACGATTGGCCATGCGAAGCTACGCCATTGCCACCATCGTGCTCGGTGTGTTTCTGTCGACGATCGGTTGCGCCGCGGCGGGGAAGGATGCGCGCAACGGCCTTTTGATCGATGCCGGGCAATTGCAAGACCGGCTGGGGGAGGACAACCTCATCATCATCCATGCCGCAGGTGACGATGAGACCTTCCGCGAAGAACATATCCCGGGAGCACGCTGGGCCGATTGGAACCGGCTGAACCGGGAGGTGCATGGTGTGGCCATGTCCATGCCGCCGGTCGATGAGATCGTCGATCTTGTGCGGGAACTGGGCATCACCAGTGACAGCGATATCGTGATCTACGATGAGGTCGGTGGTTTGCAGGCGGCGCGGCTGATGGTGGCACTGGAGATGGTGGGCCTCGGAGATCGCATCAGCCTGCTCGATGGCCACCTCAAGGGATGGAAGGCTTTCGACGGGCCGTTGGAGGACACGCCGCAGGAAATCGAGCCGAGCGGTTTCACCCCACGCTCGTTCAACGAAACATTGCTGGTCGATCACCGCAGCATGCGCAGCCTCGCCTGGCTTGCACGGCATGCCGGGGATGCGGCGGGTGCGGAACTCACCATGATCGATGCCCGGCCGCCCGAGGAGTACCGTGGCGACTCACCCGGTACCGATGTCGACCGGCCCGGCCATATCCCCGGTGCTGTCAATGTCTTCTGGGAGTCGCACCTTCGCGGCGACGATGATCATCGCCTGCGGGACCGGGCCGAGCTCGAGTCGCTCTACCGCGAGGCCGGCCTCGAGCCCGGTCACACCCCCCTCGTTTACTGCCGCACGGGCAACCAGAGCTCGCACACCTACTTCGTCCTTCGCTATCTCGGCTACGAGCCGCGCTCCTACGATGGCTCGTTCCTTCAGTGGCATCGCGATGCCAATGCCCCGGTCCAGCGGTGAGGGTGGCGTTCAGCCGGGGTGGTCCCGAACGCCGCGTTGCCCTGCCCTGAGCATTGAGTTTGCGTGTAACCGGGGCGGGAGGGTGCCCCCCGCAAAAGCGCCCGATCGTGCAGCCAGCCGGCCTTGTCCGGCCCCGGCGGGTCTCATGCACCGGCTCTTTCTGGCCGCCATTGCGGAAAGTTGATCCGGGACCACCGCCGTTTACGATGATCACAGGGAGGCAGCGAGCCACGGCACGAACGGAGGGAGGGCAGGCAGACCTGGACAACGCCGCGCGACCGCCGGCGAGGGGGGCGCCTCGTGCCGCGGCGTCGTAACATGGTAGGGCGTGGGGCCGCGGGGTGGGGCCGTGGGATCGAAACGGAGCCAGTGATGCCCGAGCAGAACCAGACGTACCGGATGGCAGAGGCCAACATCCTCAACGTGCTCGCCGAAGACCCGGTCGTGCAGCGGCACGGCTTCCGGGTCGACCGCGAGTTGCCCGGCCTGATCGGGGAGTTCCTCGGCGGGGTGATCGTGCGGGTGGTCATCCCCGAGGGCCGCTTCGACGAGCCGATCAACACCTCCGCCACCATGCATTGGGTCGCCAAGCTCTGGTGCAACGGTGAGGAAGAGTGGGAGCGGACCGAGCCGTTTCTTCTCAACCTTACGCGGGAGAACAAGTGGGGCTTCTCGCTCGATGGGCTCTACAGCATCCTCGCCGAGGCCGAGCAGCAGGGCAATCGCAAGCCGTGGATGTGGCAGCGGCAGGAATATGAGCGGCTTGCCGATGGTCTGCGGATGCATCACGGGGTTGAGACGACGTTGCACAAATCGCTCGCCCGGCCGCGCCACTATTGGCTCGAGGTGCGCTACGGCGAGGCCATGCTGCGCATTCGCGGGCTTAACAGCGAGGGTGGCTGCCAGATCGGTATGCTCGCCCACGGCCATGTGGACAACCTGCCCGAGTTGATCGAGTTCATCAAGCGCAAAGGCGCCCGGCCGATCGCCTCGAAACAGGACCGGTCACAAGGTGGCTCGAAGCTCGACCCATCGCTGGCCGAACTCGCCGCGGCAACCGAAGGCCCTCAAGGCCACTTCACCCCCGGAACCCCCCCATCTCCCGGAAACGTTGGACACTCGGAGTCTGTGTCGGGCCGGACAATGACGAAATCCAACCGCACCGCCGCGAACGATGAATAGGCCACCGAGCCGATCGCGCAGCGGGGTGACTGGGCCGGCGTGAAAACGCCAACGGGTCGGAAGCGACTGCGAAATGCGCGGAATATGCGAAAAGACGATTTGCCTGGAGGGGGGGCGGACCCGCTACAGGTGCAGTGAGCCCCGTCGCTCGATGTCACCCTGTTGGAGGGCCGGAAGAGCGGAACGGAGCTTCCTCGCGATTCCCGCCCTGTATCGTTGCCTTACTTCACTGACACCCTCTGCGACCGTGAGCGCCATGGCCGGGTCGCCTGCGGGTGTGTGACATGTCAATGGGCGCACCAGTGTCGCACCTGGCGGGCGATCACGAGCCGGATGATTGCGACTCATCCTCATCGCTGCTTTCATCGTCGGCGTCGGCAGCTTCACCGGATTCCGACCCGGCGTCGGGCGCTGCCTCGGCTGATGCGTTGCCGGATTCAAGACTGTCGGGCATCTTGCGAAGGCTGAGGCCGAGTTGGCTCAGGCTTTCCTTGATCTCGATCAGGCTCGTCATGCCGAAGTTCTTTATGCCCATCAGTTCCGCCTCGGTCTTGGCACACAGATCGCCGATGGTCTGAAGGTTCAGCATGGCGAGGGCCTTGCGGGCGCGGACGGACATGGGCAGCTCGTTAAGCGAGCGGTTGAGTGCCTCGGCATTGGCTTCGTTTTCGTTTTCCTGCTCTTCCTCGTCCTCATGCGCGCTTTCCTGCTGCTGATCGAGGTTCTGGCCGAGCCGCAACCCGCGCTGGGCGAGCATGCTCTTGATCTCCTCGATGCTCGATTCGCTGAAGTTGTTGTAATTGTGCAGGTCGGCTTCGGTGATGCGCAGCAGGTCACCGAGGGTGCGGACGTTCATCTTGCGCAGGCTGTTGCGGGTGCGGACGGAGAGATCGAAGTCGGTGACGGGCGTCTCGAGCAGTTCGCTGTAACGCTGGCCGCCGCGATCGCGGTCATCAATGATGATCATCTCGCGGCTGGCGAGGATGTCCTTGGCATAAAGCCGGGCCCGCTCATGGTTGGGGTCGGTGTTGAGCACCTGCCGGATGCACCGCTCGGCCTGGGCGTACTGGCCGCGATCTTCGTAGAGGATCGCGAGGTTGACCAGCGCGTTCAGCAGCGGTTGGGGGTCCTGGATCACCTGCTCATAGAGGTGGATCGCCTCGTCCTCCTCGCCGACGAGGTCGAGGTTGTAGGCCAGGCGGAAGCAGATCTCCGGATTCTCCGGATCGACGGCGAAGGCGGCCTCGTAGGCCTCGATGGCCTTGAGCCGCTCGCCGGCCTGCTCGGCCTTCTGCCCGATCTCGTAATACTTGCGCGCGGTCGCCTCGTCGCGGACTTCCATGCTGCTGTCGGTGGTCGCGGTCTCGCCGGCCATCGCATCGGCTCCGTAGGGGGGGTGGGGGCCAGGGTGAAAAGGGCTCGGCACGCCACGCAGCGCCGAGCCGGGCAAGTCTATCGGGCACGGCCTCCGGAAGCAACCGTCACGCCCGATCCGCCGGGGCGAAGGGCGCATGTCATGCACCCCAGGGCGAACCTATGTAGCTGCTAACCCGGGGGGCATGCGTTCGCCCTGCCCCATCTGCGCGGGGCAGGGAGGCATGATAGGCGCGGCGGCAGGATGAGCGGGACTCGTTGCGTCCACGATCAATAACCAGCATGCGCCTCGGTGGCCCGGCATGCCCTCGATGCCTACCCCCCCGGGCCCCGACCCCCTCCGGAGGGGCCTGCAAGGCGGCCGGGTTTATCGCAGCCGCAGGTGGCGGGCGCGAATGGGATGCAGTTGGGGCGCGGCGTCCGGCCGGTCGATGATGAGCCCGACGGTGCCCTCGAAGTCGATCGCCTCGTCGCGGTAAGTGAAGCGGTCGCGGTTGAGCAGTGCCGTGATGACCGTGCCATCGTCGAGCGTGATGCGCACCGCGCGGCCGGCATCATCAAGCCGTTCGACCTCCGCGGCGGCCTCATCCTCGCCGCGCACCACGAACACCCACGTGCTGCTGGTATTCTCCGGCATGCGCCAGCGCATGACCGTCGAGCGGGTGTCCACCGGCTCGCGGCTGCCGAAGCGGGGACGCTCGTCGTAGGGCAGGGGGTTGCCCTCATCATCCTTGTGCACGTGGTCGTTCTTGTTGTCGCGGTCGAAGGTGTCGAAGCTGACACCTTCGGGATACGCCATGACCAGTTCACCCACCGGCCCCTGCGGGGAGGCCATCGTGGCCCCACCTTCGCGCACCTCGAGGCCATCAGGCTGGTAGCTGTGCATCCGCCAGACCGTCGGGCAGTTGGTCTCGACGTTGTCGCGCACGATCAGCACATCCGGGTGGACGAGCAACACCTGCCGGTCGTAACCGTTGGTCAGGGCGACCGGCCCTTGCCGGGACAGATCGAGGTCGGGGTTGTAAGGGAAGAGGTTGCGGGCATTGGCGTAGTCGTAGGCCTCAGCGTATTCATCGTCGCTGATCCATGCGGCGGGATACTTGCAGGGCAGCGGCCAGTTGTTGACGCCCTCGAGCTCGATCTGCGTGCCCCCGGCCGGGCCCTGCTTGTAGTCGTTCCAGTAGGTGCCCCCGGGGGGTGAGCCCCAGGCGGCGCCGCCGAAGAAGTGGACGTTGCGCCCCCAGAACCAGAGTTGGCCCTTGTCCTGGTGGTGATGACCCCAACTCTGACCGGCCCGCAGCACGAGGAAGGTTTCCTCCGGGTCGCCCCCGGACACCTCGCGGAAGGCGCGCATCACGGTGCCGTAGCCCTGCAACCAGCGGCTGCCAAGGTCGACCGGCTCGGGCTTGAGCCCCTCGGGAACCTCGCCGCCATCCTCGGCCACCATCCACGCCACGCGCTGCATGATCTGCCGCACCTCGGGGTCGTCCGATCGGGCGAAGCCATCCATCCAGCGTGCGAGGCGGTCGGCGGGGCCATCGGTGCTGAGGCCATGGTCACCCACCGGCGGGACGACGCGGCCGTCGAAGGCGTCATCGTAAGGTGAATAGACGTAGATGAAGAACTCGAGCATCCGTGCGAAGCGCGGATCATCGAAGAAGTTGCGCCGGCCGTTGGCTTCGAGCGCTTCTACGAGCGGCATGACCGTTCGCAGCGTGTGGTTGGCATAAGTATGGCTCTCCTCCCAGCAGCCGCTTTCGGGGTAGACGTAAGTGTCCAAAGCCATGTCGAGGCTGGTCTCGGCATGTTCGATGAACTTCATCGCCTCCGGATGGTTCCGCCGCGCCAGTTCCACACCGTGGGTGGCCACGTAACGGTAGAGGTCGGCGTTGAAGTTCTGATTCTCCATCCCCTGGTAGAAGGGGTTGATGGCTTCGGGGTCGGTCCAGGGCAGCATGGCGCGTATGCTCGGGTAGGCCGAATCATCCATGCTCATGTACGCCCGCATCGCGCGGAGCACCATGTCGTTGTTCTGTTCCGGCCCGGCGGTGACCTCGACGGGGGACTCTTCCCAGGGTTCGGTGCGCGGGCGCGTGCTGCGGATCTGGTGGTTGGACCCGTTGAAATACTGAAGGCCCGAGCGGCCGCCGGTGTTCTTCAGCACCGAGGCCGCCGGCCCGCCCACGGGCGAGTCGCCCGGCTTCGTGTCCTCGGGCGCTACGGGTGAACCGTCACTGTTCCATACCAGCGTCAGGCGGTTGATCCGGTCGAGCGGCCAGACGCCTTCCTGAAGGTGTGCCTTGGCGAAGAAATGGTGATCATCGCCATCGTTGGCGAATATTGCCCAGCGGCGGTGGCCCTCGTTGAGCCATGCCTCCATGGCGATCCGCTCTTCCGCCCTGTCAAGCCCGGCCACACCGCGGCTGAGGCGGTCACCGGGCACTTCCGGCCGCTTGTAGAGGTCCACGTGGTTGGTCCCCGCACGCGTCCACTTGTCGGGGCGGATGTAGAACGCCCCCACGGCCAGGTCATCGCTCGACCGCAGGGCGATCGTCTCCTGCTTACCGTCGAAATAGTTGAACTGCGACCAGATGACCAGTCTCGCCAGCGCCGTCTGCCCTTCGATCTCGATATAGTCACCGGGCGGATTGTCCGCCCCGGCGACCTCGCGCCATCGCACGAGGTTCTGGTCTCCGGGAAAGAAGAACACATCGGCCTCCCAGTCATCGAAGCTGAAGATGAACTTCGTGTTGCCGCCGACGTCGAAGTCTTCGGTCAGTTGGGCATATGGCTTGTCCCGGTAGAACCGCACCCGGACGGTGTAGGTGCCGCCGTTGCTGAAGGTGTACTCGATGCGCGATTCGAAGTAGACCGGCCCGTGCTCGGTTTCGCAGTCGATGCGAACCACACGCTGCATGCTGTCGAGGTAGCCCGAGCCGATCCACCGCTCACCATCGCGTGACACGGCAACGACAGGGCCGGGCACATCGAACGCCGAGGCCGGCCTTTCAAAGTCGGCGCTGCCCACCGGCACGCGGGCCCGGAAGGTGCCGGTATCGACGATGGCGGTGTCGATGTCGCCGATGGGCTCATCCGGATCGACGGTGATGGGGCTGTCTTCGTTCTCACGCTCGACCGGCGCCACCACGCGGATGAGCTGGTGTCGGTCGGCACCTTTGCCCGGGCGAAGGCGGTCGGGGTCATCTTCATCGGGGACGAAAGGGAAGCTGACCAGCGTCCACACACGTGCGCGGCTCACGGCCTCATCGCTGCCCTCGAGCACCTCGACCTGCCACGGGCCCACATCGGTGCCGATGCGGTCGCGCGCTACCGGCTCATCGAAGCTGACATCGAACGACACCGGCTCGTGCTCGTATTCAATGCCGAAATAGTCATTGACGGCGAAGGTCTTCTCGAAGTTGCCGGCATCCGCCGCGGCCGGCAGCAGCAGCCATGCGAGCATCCCCATCGCGGTGAAGCTCAGCATCCGCCGGGAGTGGCGTGTGGTGTGTGCAACTGCGTTCATTATCAACTCCTGTGCATCGCGTGTGGTCAGGGCGGTGTGGGGGGTGGATCGCCGGTGCGATCAGCGGTGTTGGCGGACCTGTGTCTTGAACGGCTCGGTGAGGTCTTCATCCTGCGCCGGCCGCTCGACGACGGTGAAGGCCATCTGCCGCGTGCCGCGTCCGAGCGCCATTTCGAAGGTGATGTGGCCCTCGTAGAGCGATTCGCCGATCATCTCCGCTGTCGCGGGGTTGGGCGTGGAATCACTCTTGGACTCGGGCGCGATGAAGTGGCGGCTCGCCGGGTCGCCGGGCAGTTGACGGCGCTGCCAGAGCTGGGCTCCCATCGAGGCGGCACCGTCCCACTCATCCGCCCGCCGCATGAAGAAGCCGGCCACATCGCGTTGCTCGGCCTGCGGGCCGATCACGGCGATGCCGGCGGCGCCGTCAGCATCCCCTTGCTCCGCCGCGCCGTCGGCGAGGCGGTCGGGGCGGATGGTGACCTCCGGCTTGTCGTAGTAGCACGGCATGTAGAGGAACGCATGGTGCCGACCATCGCCATCGGTCACCGTCGCCGCGGCGGGCTGCCAGCGGTAGTAGAAGTCGAAGACGAACAGGTTGCGCGGTCCGAGCTGGCTTTCTTCCTCGATGAGCACGACCCCATCGCGGGCGGTGAGGGTCACATCGTAGCGGTCGTCGTTTTCGAAGCGGTAACGAAGCTCGGCCCGCCACAGCACCGGCTCATCCCCGTCATCGAGCGCATCGCCCTCGCGCACGGTACCCTCGAACGACAGCAGCATGGGGTAAGTCTCGAGGTATCCCAACCCGCGCCAGGTCTCATCGGGGCCCTTGAACGCGGCGACAGGGCCGGGCACCGAGTGCGGCTCGGCACCATCCTCGAACGTCACCTCGCCATGCGGGATGCGGACCTTGAAGGCCCCGGCATCCATCTCGCGCAGGTCGATCGCAAGCTCCCGTGGCTCCGAGGGTTCTGGCGAATTGACCCCGCCCACCGGCGGCATCGCCGGGCCATCGACGGCCGGATCGCGCTGCGATGGCGCTTCGCCAGAGTCGTCCGCGGCCGCGACGGTGGGCGAACCGGCACAGGCCGAAAGGATTGAGAGGATGAGCATCGCGGCAAGCACAGCCTGCAACTGAGAAGGGGGGACACTGTCAGGCAGCATTGAAAATGCCTCCAATCGATGGCGACTAGGCGTGAAGGCACCCTCGCGGACTCGCAGGGGCCGTGAACAACACGCAGTGTACCACGAACATGGCCATGGCGATTACCCTGTCCCCAGGGCGAACGCATGTAGCATGGGTGGCATGGTCAGCAGCCGTCTTCGGCTGATGGCCATGCGGCAAACCCGCTTTTACGAGCCTGCATGGCCATCGGCTGCGGACACCCCCGCAAGCCGCTGACGCAGCCAGCCAACCTTCTCTGGCTACAAAGCAACCCCGCGGCGCGTGTCATGCGGCGTTTTCGCGTGAATGCCTGTACAGGGCTTGAATTGAGCAGGCTGAGCGAAGGGGGGCCGGCCATGCGAGGCAAGCTTTACGCCTTTCCCGTCGCGACAAGGCTGAAATCGCGCATCGGCAGGCCTCGCGCTGTGACCGTTGTGGTCGCCGAGCCCACCTCTGTTCTGTCACGGCAGTGTAACTTCACCGCTTTTGGGTGATCCCGGGAACCTTCTCGTCCCTGCGACGTTTATACATCAGTGGCCGATCGTGACAGCGGCCCTTGCCGACCAACGGACCGGAAAACCTTCCGCTTCGTCAAGGAGTGTTGACGTGTCCAAGTACCCCAATTTTGCGGTAGCCATGGCTCTGTGTGTGTCGGTCGGTGCGTGGACGCCCGTGCTTGCTGAGCCCCAACAGGACCTCGAGCATGGCCGCGCCGCCCTGGAGGCTGGCGATATGGAAACTGCGTTGACGCTGCTGGCGGCGGCGGCCGAGGCCATGCCGCAGTCGGTTGAGGCCCAACTGCTGCTTGGCAGGGCACAATTGCACAACGGTGACCTCGACGCCGCGCTGCGGACCTATCGGCGAATCCTCACCCTTTCACCCGATCACGCCGAAGCGCAGCGGATCGTGGATGGGCTGTTGCACAGCGGCAAGCGACTCGAGCAGCGCCTCGCGGCAGCGCGGCGGCTGATCGATGCCGGCGCCCAGCGTGAAGCGCAGCAACTGCTTCGCCCACTTATCGCCACGCCCCGGCGGCTGGAAGAGGATGCCGCAGTCAGGCTCGCGCTGACCGAGAGCCTGCTGCTGTCAGGCCAGCCGGCTGCCGCGCTTCAGGAGGCGGCGTGGGTAATTGCCACCGCTGGCGACACCCCCGCCGCCCGGCATGCCCATATCCTGGCCGCACTGGCCGTGCTGGAAAGCACTGATGCTGACCGGCGGCTCGAACTGGCCGAGGCCCACCTGGCCGAGGCTGAGCCGGTCGAGGAACCACGATTCGAGCCGTTGCGGCGTGTGGCGCAGGTGCTGATAGAGATCGAAAAACCCGGCAATACCCTCGAGGTCGCCGAGGCGACCCACCTTCTGCTTGCCGACCATGTGCTTGATCCACTGCTTTCCCGGCAGGTGCTCAAGGTCACTGAACGATTGATGATGCGGGCCGGGGATGCACTGGCCGCGGGGCAGCCCGACCGGGCAATGGGCATCGTCTGGTGCGTGCTGACCGGGCATGAGGATGGGCCACCGGCCGGCGCTGATCCATTCGAGATTGACCTTGATGCCGCCCTGGCGGCGAGTACGCCCACCGCGGCCGAAGCGCGGCGGTTGATGGCCGAGGCTTTTGTCCGCACCGGCCGCTACGAGATCAGCCGCCGGGGGCATGCCGGCTCACCCGCCGGTTACGCCATTGCCGTGCAAGTGCTCATGTTCGATCCATCCCGCCCCCGGTCGCTCGAACTGGCGGTGGACTATGTCCGTGACCTCGGTAACTTGAGCCGGCCGGAGCCCCGCCGCGGTCCGGGTGATGAGCTTTCCAGCGCCGACCGATTGCAGCGAGAGCTCGCCGCCACGCTCATGCCGCTGCTGACCACCCCCGCGCAGCAGTCGCAACTGGCCGCGGCGATGATCGAGCAACTCGACCGGTTTGATAAGGCTGAAGACCTTGTTACCGGCTTGAGGCATTTTGTCACCGCTGCGGAGGATGAACAGCAGCCGCGCTTTCACGGGCCGCTTTCGCAATGGCCGGAGCACGCCGCGATGCGACGATTGGTCGAGACCATCGCCGGCCATTACCGCCGCCTTGGCGATCAGGTGCTTGCGGAGCACCGTGCCGCCATGGCCCCTCGTGATGCGCACTTTCTCGCCGATGAACACCGCCTGGCGCTGATGCTCGATGCATGGAGTCATCAACGCTTCCCGGCCGAGGCCACACTTGATGCCGGCCTGGCCACCGTTCACCGTTACGGCCGCGATGGCGCCTGGCCCGCCGCGGAGCGGGCACTGGCGCTGCTGTTGGCTTCGGCCGATCCGCGCGACCGTCAATGGCCGGCGATCGAACTGGCGCTGATGCGCGGTGAGCACGAGGAGGTGCAACTGCTCGAAAGCGGCCGCCGCCTTCCCGATCAACTTCTCGATGCGGTGGCCGAAGGACTGGACAGTGCCGTGGTGGCGCTGCGTGATGATGATCGGACGGCGACACAGCAGCGTGTGGAAAGACTGGGCACCCGGTTGGTCAACCGTTACCAGCAGTTGACCCGGCGCGACCTTGCCGAGGCGGTGATTGACCGGCTCGATCAGCAGCCGGTGGCCCTCGGCGCCTGGGCGCTATGGATGCGAAGCCGGCTGGCCGGCCGTGAAGCGGACATTGAACTACAGCGCGTGCTGGCGAAGTCACCGGATGATATCCCCGACCTCACCGCGGCTCATGGGGTGGAGCGGGACCTGCTTTACGATCTCGCCGGCCGATTTGCCGAATCGCCCTACCGCAAGCAGGCCATCGACCGTATCTTCACATTGGAAAGTACCTACCGCCGCCATCGTGCCTTCGAGGTGGCCCGGCAGATGATCAGCGGGCTTCAGCAGGTTGATGCCGACCTTGCCGGAGCAGAAGCACCGGCATGGCGACTGGTGACCATCGCCATGGCCCGACATGATGATGCACTGAAGCGGGAGATGGAGGACCGGCCGGCGGACACGGTACCCGAGGCGCTGCTGGCTGAGTCCGATGCGGCGATCGAGCAGATAGCGGCCTTCCTGGAAGCCCATCCGCAAGGACCACATACCCGGGACGTGCAGCAGCAGTTGCTTGCGCTGGCCGCGGCCTATGGACGGGTCGACGCGTGGCCGGTGGCACGCGAGGTGATCGACCGCTTCGCGGCACTGCGACCGGACCATCGCATGCCGGGTTACCTTGACCTGCTTCGCGCGGCGACCTGGCTTGGTCAGCTTGATACAAAGCATGGCCTGGCGCTGCTCCACTGGCAGCCCACGGCCGAGGCTCCACGGCTTCCATGGCCCGATGGACAGGTGCCGCCGGGTGACCTGAGCGATACCGACTCGTGGATCGCCGGGACGGTTCGCGATGGGGTGGAGATGATGGTGCCCGGCAGGGCGCCGG
>PUNN01000392.1 GCA_003552605.1 Phycisphaeraceae bacterium | reverse complement strand
CGCCGGGCCCGGTGACGATGGCGAGGCGGCCACCCGCTATGAGGGTGCATCGGCGCTCGATGCCGATGCCTTTTCCCGCTTCGACATCATCGTGCTCGGCCGCGCGGTTGAACGGCTGCTCGATGAAGCGGCGTTGGACCGGCTCGGCTCGTTCGTCGAGCAGGATGGCGGCTCACTCGTGCTCGCCGCGGGCCGGCCATTCGAGACCGACACCGATCGCGGCCGCGCGGCGATGTCGCGCATGGCCGAACTGATGCCGGTGGAATGGGGCACGGAGGCAGTGTCACGCCTCCAGCTCGAGCTGACCCCGCCCGGTCGGACCGAACCCGTGCTGGACATGGCCGAGTTCGGTGATACTGACGTTGTTCTGTCGCGACTGCCCGCGATGCGCGCGGCGACCCGGGTCTCGCAGGCGCGCGCGGCGAGCATCATCCTTGCCGAGCAGCGGCCGGCCGGCGAGCAGGCACCCGCCATGGCCGCGATGGCGTATCAGAACGTGGGCGCCGATGGGCGGGTGTTCGCCATCCTCGGCGATGGCATGTGGCAGTGGTCGTTCCTCCCACCGGGGCTCGAGGAGTACCGCTCGCTCTACGAGGTGTTCTGGTCGCGGCTGATGCGGTGGCTGGCGCTTGGTGATGAGTTCCTTCCCGGGCAGGATGTCTCGCTCTCGCTTGATCGGACGATCGCGCGGCGGGATCAGGATGTGCAAGTCGAGGTCGCCACCCGCATCGAGGTCGATGACTTCGACCCGCAACTGGCCATCACCAGCCCGGAGGGCGAGACCACCACGCTCTCACTGACCCCGCTCGGCGACAGCGGCCGGCGGTTCGGCGGGCGCATCCACGCCGGGCAGGCGGGTGTGTATGAGGTCGAGCTTTCAGCCGCGCTCGCAGAGGACGATTCACCGGTGACGCTGACCCGCCGGTTCGCCGTCCGTGAGGCCTCCGAGGAGTTGCGCGATCCCTCAGCCGACCGCGCGGCGATGGAATTGCTCGCCGACTCCACCGGTGGCCGCGTGCTCGAACTCGATCAGCGCGACACATTGCTTGAAGAACTGCAAGACCGCGAGCGCCTCGCCGAGGGTGACCCGGTGGCCGAAGATGCTTTCGACCAGCCGTGGCTGCTGTGGCTGGCGCTGCTGCTGCTGAGCAGCGAGTGGTTCGCACGGCGTCGCATGGGCGCGGCGTAGGTGGGCGCGACCAAGGGCATAAAGCGCAAAGTACAGTCAAGACTCAGGTTACAGACCCGGGACAGGGACAGGGCCGAAGCCGGGCATGAGGCCGGAAGGGCCCGGAAGGCGACTAGGATTACCAAGGAGTTTCGATGACCAGCCACACCGCCGCCACCGAGCCGATCGAGCAGGCGGCCGCGCTTCGCCGCGCGGTCGAGCGCTCCGGCTTTGCGCATCGCCGCCGCCTGTGGCTGGCCGCGGGTCTGGAGGTGGCATGGCGCATCGCCCTTGCGGCAATGGCCGTGATTGCACTCGATGCCCTCTGGCGCCTGCCCGCAAGCGCAAGGGCATTGGCCCTGATCGCCCTGATCGGCTGGGCGGGCTGGCTGATCTGGCGGTACCGGCCGCGGCGACAGCACGATCGCGTGCTGGCTGAAGCACGGCGGCTCGAACAGGGTGGACAACTGACCGGCAACGAGCTGATTAACGCCCTCACACTCGGCATGTCGCGCAGCAGCATGTCCCCCGCCCCGATGGGGGGCGCCGCAGGCGGGGGAACCGGCGATGCCAACGCGCTCGCGGCGACACTGGCCATGCGGAGTGTCGAACGCGGCCGGGCCGCCATGGGCGAGGTCCGCTTTCAACGCGATGCCGCCAAACGGCTGATGCGCGTGGCCGCCATGCCCCTGGTGATCATCGTCATATTCATGGCAGCGCTCGGCCTGGCCATGCCCGGTTTGTTCGATGCCGGTCTCTGGCGGCTGCTCGCCCCATGGGCCGACCACCCGCCCTACAGCATGACCCGGCTCACGGTTGCGCTCGTGCCGACCGAAGTCCGCAAGGGTGAATCCGTTGAAGTCCACGCCGGCGTTGGGGGCCGCGATGTCTCGCAGGCCCATCTTGTGCAACTCGATCAGCGCGGCGAGGAAGTGCAGCGTTGGCCGATGCGCGATACCGGCCAGAAGCGCGATGAAGCGGGGCGACGTCACTTCGTTCACCAGTTCAGCGCGGTCACCGACCCGGTGCACTACCGCATTGAAGCCGGCACGGCCCGGACGCGACATAAAACCATCGAGCCCAAGCCCCTGGCGCCGGCCTCGCTCAAGATCGAACTGGCCGATCCACCCGCGGAAGGTTACACGGCGGCACCCGGTGGGAGGGTCACCGTGGGCGTCCATATCACCAACGAAGGACAGCGAAGCAGCGACAAGCGGGCGCTCGCGGCCAAGGTCACCGACAGCCGCGACACTCCATCTGACTCGATCTCGGCAGAAACATGGGCCGCCGAAAGCACCGCGCCACCTGTTTCCGGCGGCAATCGCGCCACGGTCCGGTTGAACCTCGAAGCGCCGGAAGAACCAGGCAGCTTCTGGGTCCATATCGGACTGAGCGACCAGGCAGGGCAGGTGGGCAGCACGTGGGCCGAACCGGCGCGGCTTCGCGTTGAAGCGGCGGGGCAGGATGCAGCGCAGCAGTCCTCCCGTGACATGCTCGAAGCCGCCCGTACCGGCACAGCGGAACTACAACGGCTGCAGGACCAGCTCGAGCGGCTTATCGAGCGTGCCCGTGAATTGCAGCAACGCCTCGCCGACCGCGACAACGGCGAGGAACCCGGGGCGCAATCCCCCCTCAGCGACATCGAGCAGGAGCGGCTTGACGACCTGACAAGCCGCATCGATGACACGCTTGCGGATGCTGAATCGCTCAAGGGACAGTTGCAGCAGGCGGCACAGGACGCTGGGGGTGAACCGGGTGAACTTGCCGAGTTGAGCGAAGCAATGGACGAAGCCGCCGCCATGCTCGCCGAGCTTGGCTTGCAGGATGCCGCGGCGAACCGGCCCGGTGAGGCGGCGGGGGTGCCTGAGCAAGGGCAGGGACATGGCGGCGTCAGCGATGCCGGCCGCACCGCGGAATGGACCGGGCAACTGCGTGATGCCGCCGAAGCCGACCGGCAGCGTATTGCGGCATCGCAGTTTCAGCTCGATGAAGCCATGGAGGGCCTCGCCCGCCTGATGCAGCGAAGCGATGGCGATGATGAGCAGGATTCAGCCGATCTCGACCCGCAAGGCCAGGCCGCATTCGACCAGACGATCCGCGGTGACCGG
>PUNN01000313.1 GCA_003552605.1 Phycisphaeraceae bacterium | reverse complement strand
TATCTCCCATGGGTGGAGTGCAGCGGCAGGGTGCTTCGCATGGTGCTGACTTGAAGAAAGGGCTGTGCCCAGCCGCCGAGACCGGGGCCGTCGCTGTTGCATCGCTTGGGCGCCTCGGCCCACGGCAGTTCGTAGAGCCCCACGGCCATGGTGCCGATCATCAGCCGATCCGGTCGATTGCCACCGCCGCGATACGGTGGATCGCCGCGCCCATGGGTGAACAGCGCCCATCGGGTACCGGGGGCGATCCGGCGCCAGGTGCGCAGCGTGCGGGCATCAGGCCGCCAGTCGGAACCGGTACCAAGCATCACCACCTCCCGATCCCAGCCAAGCTGGTCGACATGATCATGGACCGCATCGATCAGACGCTGCCACGGGCGCTGGGTCTCTTCCTCAAGATCGTACATCGGAATCATCGCCATCGATGCATCACCTTTATCATCGACCTCGGTGATGCGGATGCGCTCGGGGCGGCCTCGATGGGCATGCATGTCCGGCTCCCAGACATAGAGCACCACGGCATTGGGCCGTCCACCATGCGCGGCGTAAAGGTCGAGATAGCGCTGTGCATGCGAAAGGTCGGGGATGAGTGCATCATCACGATCCCGTGAGAATGGGATCATCGCGTGTTCGTTGCCGAGGTGGGTTTGGGGGATAGCGGTCAGGTAAAGCACATCTCCACCGATCGCCGCGAGGCGTTTGAGCGAAGGCTCGAGTCGTTCGAAGTGCGCATCGGACCACGGCTCGACCCCATGGTGGTATGCGACTGATTCGGGCGACTGCATCAGCCCCACGTGCGTGGTGTAATCGCCGGGCTGCGGTGCCGTCCAACGCGCAACGGTCAGCTCAACCGGCACATCCACCGGCTCACCGGCGCCGGGGTCGAGCGTCACCACGCCTTCGTAATGCCCCGGTTCCACGTGCTCGTCGATTTCTACAGTCAACCATACGGGCAGTGTGTGGGCTCCATCGGGTGAACTCGGTTGCAGGGCATCGTAATACCGGCCGCTCGGCGCCCCTTGGATCATCGTCGCATAGCGCACCTTGATCGACGCGGCAGGGATGCGGTGTGCATTGCGCCCTTCAACCTCGCTGCCGCAAGTCGCGGCCGTCTGCTGCCGGATCAGGTCACCGACCGTTGCTTCCACGGGCGGCAACGGCCGATCGGCGTGGATTACCACCTGCCCGGAAGCCGCCCCCCTGCGCGGGGCCACCAGCCGTATGGCGCGGTCACCTTCCAGCCGGGGCGCGGCGTGCGCGGGCACGTGCAGCCGCGGCACCTGCGCATCGGCCATCGCCAGTGGCTCGATGTGGCCGGTGACCTTCCCCCGATCCTCCTCGCCACGGTATTGGCCGCTCCAGTGACCTTCGAACTGATCCCCTTCCCGCCGAAGCGCCAGATCCCACCGGGCGTCGCCGCCGCGGATCCACGGGTCGGACCTAACGGTCATCTCGATGCGCATTTCGAGCTTGTCCCCCTCCATGCCACCGGCGACCACAGCCCCTTCGTGGGCTGCGATGTTGTAATCAGGGGCCTGCCCGGCCACCGGCCGCCACCGGCCATCCACAACCTCGATGGTCAGGTGAATTTCCTGCAAGCGGGCATCATGTCGCCGTTGCTCGCCCGCGTACAGGGCATCATGGAGTGTCAATTCCAACCGGCCGGTCAATCCCTGGCGTGATTCGCCCGCCAGCAGCGGCCCAGCGGCCAGCAGCAGCAGCGCGAGTGCGATCGCGCCGAGGCGGCCCACCTCTGCCAGTTTCTGCCCCCACCCGCACTGATAGTGCCCACCATTCATGCTGACCACGGATGGATGCGGGCAGGGTCGTGGCATCGCGATCAAACTCACCGGTGCTGTCGCCGCCATGACACGGTAACGGGCCAGTCGTATCACCTATTGCCCTGCCGGCGCGGCGGGCTGGCCCGCCACGGAAAGGCGTTCAAGCACTTCTTCGACCGACACCAGCGCCACGGTAACCCCGCCCTCCTCTGTGGTCGTGGTGTAGATCACCCAGCGGCCATCACCGGAAAAGTGCGGATGTGGATCTATGTGGTAAGCGCGGAAATCGCGCCACGGAATGTTGTGCGGCGGAAGCGGCGCTGCGATGGCGATTTCCCGCCCCGCCCCCCGGTCGAAAAACCACACGCCGCACGGCTTGTCCGCACTGAAGTTATAGGGGTTTTCATCTCCCACGTAATACCGGCCGGTGCAGTCCACCATGCCGTGGACCAGCTTGCGCGGCCAGATGACCTGCTTCTGACGGGTTGCGAGATCGATCTCGTAAATGCCATCGTTGTAGTCGCACCAGTTGACCCTGCCGTCCGGCATCCACCATTCATGGCAACCCATCGAGTTGCGGCCGAACCAGAGCGTGGGGTCGACCGGCTCATAGCGAGTCAGCTTCGTATTCATCACCCACATGCGGACGTTCATGTCATTCTTGTGGCCGGTGATCGGGTCGAACGCCGGGCCGTGATTCACCATGAACAGGTCCGGATCATGCGGCGAGAAGAAGGCGTGATGATGGTTGAACGGGAACCAGCGCAGCGGTGTGAACGCCGCGGTTTCACGTTCAACAAGCGAAATCAGGTATCGATTGCCGATGTGACTGTCGAGCACGAACCATCGGCCATCGCATGAGAGCGTCAGGTCGGTCACCACGCGGAACAGGTGGCGGTTGGCGATCACATCCGCGGGCATCCGGAAGACCGTTTCGAGCGGGCCATCGAATGGCCGCCAGTAGATGCCATCGTCGATCGGTACCCACGCCGCTTCACCATCGGCTGCGATCAGTGGATTGCCCGCCATCACGCTCTCGGGGAAGGTGCGCATATCGGGTTGGTCGGGATCGAGCCGCACTGCTGCGAGGCACGCCTGCTTTGACGGCGGATAAAGCACGCGGAACCACAGCAGGCTCGAATCACCCTGCATGCTCGGGGTCTGAAAGTAGAGCCCCTTGACCATCGGTGCCGCGCTGCCGGTCAGGCAATAGCTGACAACGCCGCTCGAAGGATCGGTCCGAGGAGTGAAGTGGGGATGACGGTGCAGGGTATGCGACATGAAAACAACTCCGTGGGGACGCTCCCACCGTGGCACGGCGGTTCGACTGCCCCCAACGTACCGGCTGGCGCTGCCAATGCAACAGGCCGCCCCTACTCGCAGCGATTCCGCAAGATGGCTTGTCCCAGGCGGCCGAAGTGCTTCGGAAGCGGGGCTAACGGGGTCGTCAGCGGGGTTGCGCGGCGATTTTGGCCGGTCGTGGGCGAGACGGGCAGATT
>PUNN01000417.1 GCA_003552605.1 Phycisphaeraceae bacterium | reverse complement strand
ATCCAGATCCAGCATGGCGCCTGACAACGGCAACGGAAGCCGGTTCACATAGCGCAGACGGATCACGCGGATCTGCACCGGTTCAGCGAACTCCACGAATTGCCGCCAAGTCCGTTCAATTTCCGGCAGATAATCGTCAAGGCTAGAGTAGGGCTTCAAACGGTTGAATGAAAACCCCTGTCTCCGCACTTGCACCAATTGCGTCTTGTCCTCGCGCCGGAACAGATACCCGTCGACGCCGCGGCGCGACGACGCCCGCAGGTCCGCATCCCCCTTCGTCTGAAACTCGTGCTCGAACATGTACCGGGTCTGAAAATCGGGGTACTCAGCCTGAAAACACGCCTACGCCTTCTCTTTCAACGCCGCAAGTTCCACCCCCGGCGGAAGATCACAGTCAATGTCGACCACCGCCTCAACAATGGGCGGATTTGCAAGTTTCTGGCTTGGCTCGCTCATGTATTCCTCATCCCCCGGCGCATCCCGTTGCATCCGATAGTACATGAAACACCCGCACGGCTGCTAATCCACGCTGCCCACCCCGCGAGCGCGCCATGGGCATCGGCCAATTGCAAGGTTTGGCGGGGGGGCCTCACGCCACGGCGCCACGCGCTCGGCGGCGCGAACGTATTCCGTGGTCCGCTCCTCCCTTCGTACGCACGCGACCTTGCTTTGCAGGAAAGGCCTTGGCGATATCCTTTATCGGCTTTCTCGACGCCATAATCCGCCTCCGCCAACCTTTGGCCTCATCTGGGGGAAGGACACGAAAGACCCGGTCGACGGCTAGATGCTCCGCCACGGGGTCGTAGGCAAACTGGATATTGCTATTCAATTGGTTGCGGTTAAGGAGACCACATTCAATGAGGCAATCCTTTACTTCAGCCGGTTCCATGGGACCATTGGGATTTGCTTTCACAAAATGCATGCGGTCGGCTTCACTGCTCAGCGCTTCCAGCAAGCGTTCCGGGTGCATTTCCCGCGGCACAAGATCAGCGCGAACAGATGTCACCGCCGCGATCCCCGCCGCGCGGCGCATGTCATCCTTGCCAAGGGCGTTTTCTCCTTTCCGTAAATCATCCACGTATCGCCGCACAAGCTGCATGGTGGAAGTGGAGTTCAATAGCTTTTCCTGGGCCTGCTCGATGGCGAAGCGGAGAAACAAGGGGCTAACGTCTGTGTTGCGTTCAAACAACGGCGCCACCCTCTTCTTCACTGTCCCATAGTTGTTTGGCGCATACGTGCTCACGTACGCTTCCAGCCGGTCGGGTGTTACGGGTCGGGCTTCGACGCGCTCGAAGTTTTCCCATGCCTGACCTTGGGGCGGCTCACTGCGTGATGTTACGATGATTAACCGGAAAACGCCCTCCTGAGCGGCTTGGCCAACGTATTTGGATGCGTCCTTCGTGCCTCGTTCACTTAGCGAATCCACGATCGGGCATAGCAGGCCGGCGGTCCCAAGCGTTTCGGCCATCTTTTCCGTCGGTCCGCGACCGTTAAGCCGGAGCAAGGCCGCCACATGCCGCGCAAGACTTCCTTCCCAATCCTCGTCCACAAGCACTGGTAGAAAGTCCCTTGGTCTCGCCTCTACCGCTTCACGCACCATATGATAGGCCAACGCGCTCTTGCCGCCGCCGCCCGGCCCATGTATCCAAACCAAGCCACGGTCCCGTTTGGCGGCCCGCGCCCGGAAGCCTTTCACCACTTCGGCGTGGCCGAGGTCGCAATACGTCTGGGATTGTCGTACAGGTTCACGTTTTTCAAACGCCTTCTTATAAAGTTCATCCCTGTTCCTTCGGAGCCAGTGTTTGAGGGAGCGGCGCGTCCTCCCCAAGTAGGCGTAAACGCCCAGGATTTCGGCGGCCTTCTTCCAGAGAGGCACGTCTTCCGGCGCCCGCGGCCGTCCCGCGACAGGCATGCTCCAATGCGCGAGCTTGTGGGGGACCACGATCCATAGAGCCAACGCAGTAGCCACAATCAGGGACCACAGCACCACCAGCCAGAACACCGCCCTCCACCACCCCAGCCCATCATGCCAATCCCGCGCCGTGACGTAGTTGGCAATTGCCCAGTAGCTAACCCGTTCCCAAGCGGTCCAGTCGTCAAGAAGAACCTGTCGGACGCGCTCAAGCCGGATCTCCGGGACCATGCCCCGCTGCCAGACGACGTCCCGCCCCCCGGCGACGGCGCGGAAGGGGTCCCGGACACGGTCCGTAGGCACGTAGGCGCCTACACCGTGAAGTAATGCGAAGAGACCGTGCCGATGAAGAAACAATTGGCCTCGTTGTTGGAACGAAGCGCTCATGATGATGATTCGATCCTCACCGCCTATCCAGAAAAAACGGTCCCCCACAAACCCCAGACCACCAGGCGTTGGTCCCCGGTACACTACGCGTGATTCGCGAGACTTTATTTCCCACAGCCGCACCGTCCCGTCATCCCCGCCGGACACAATGTGTTGGCCATCGGGCGAGAACGCGACGCTCCTGACCCAGTGGTCATGGCCTTGGAAGGGCTCGCCCACCTGCCTACCGACCAGGCTCCACAGCCGCACCGACCCGTCATCGCCGCCGGAGACAATGCGTGCGCCGTTGGGTGGTGAAGCGGCTTCC
This sequence comes from Phycisphaeraceae bacterium, assembly GCA_003552605.1. Lineage (GTDB taxonomy): Bacteria > Planctomycetota > Phycisphaerae > Phycisphaerales > Phycisphaeraceae > B1Sed10-187. The sequence goes on along the minus strand of PUNN01000417.1, from coordinate 682 downwards.
GGAATAAAGGCGGCATCCCACGCGCCAGCAAAGAGCTCGGCGGTTTTCACCGGCCGGTAGGGATTACTTATATCCAGGAGATCGATGCGGCCATGCCTGTTAACGACTAGCAACAAATCCCCGTCGTCTGGAGCAAACGCGACCTTTCGGGGATTGAGATCCGTGAGGCTAAGCTGTGGGACTATTCGCACATCCTGATTGGCCGACGCCATGAGCGGGCAGAATAGGATGAGGAGGATGATGCAGCAGGCCGTCAGCTTTATGCGACCGCTTGGTTTGGTCTTTGTACCGCCGCGAAAGAGGGGCGCCAGCAGGGCTGTGACGTTGCTCCAGAAGCCAGTGATGCAGGAAGCATATCGAGAATGGCGGAACGAGCGATTAAACATGGCGGCCTCCAGTCCGTAAGGGGGGCAGGCTCACCGATTCAGCGTATCTCCAGCCCTAGTTGCGGGAGTTTCCTGCTAGATTGGAGTTTGCCCGCTCCGGTTACACTTCTCCATACGCCAACTATTCGATACTATTATACCCGAAACATCTTCATCACCTCATCCCCGAGGTGGTTGATGACTTTGACGGCTATTCTACCAGACTGGGGTTTTTCGAAGGGGCGGGAGGTCGCGGAGTGGAGGGTTTCCCAGGCCTCTTCGTTGATTTCGGCTTTGAGCGTGGTTTTCAGCGCCTT
>PUNN01000300.1 GCA_003552605.1 Phycisphaeraceae bacterium | reverse complement strand
GGGCGGCCTCGTCGGCCTCCGCAGTGGCCGCGGCCCCTACAGGCGGTTCACCGCGCTGGGTCGACCAGTCACTCACGCGGCGGTCCGGGCTGTCGGGCCCATCGTGAACATGCAGCAGGTGGTAACGGTTGTCGCGCTGGGCGGGTGTGAAACCAGCGCTGCGGATCAGGTGGCACAGCAGCGGTTCGGTCAAGCGGTAGGTGGTGCCGGCGGCGCTGACGACGTTTTCCTCCATCATCACACTGCCCATGTCGGTGGCGCCGAACATCAGCCCGAGTTGGCCGATCTTCGGCCCCATCGTCACCCAGGAGGCGCCGATGGAGTAGATGTTGTCCAGCACCAGCCGGGCAATGGCCTGCGTCCGCAGGTAGTCGCTGGCTGCGGCCGAACGGAGGCGCTTGCCCGCGAGGGCCGCGGCGGGGTGGATGTTCGCGGCGTGTTTCTCATCGAGTGTGGGGTCGGCGGCGAGGGCATCGGCAAGGGCATCGCCCGGGAAGATGGCCATCTCCGGGTCGTCCCGGTCCCATTCGCGCAGCCGGCCGAGGGGGGTGTTTTCACGCTGAAATGGCCAGGCGATGAAGCTGACGTAGCGGCCCGGCAGGCCGCGTTCGATCGCTTCATCCTGTCGCTGGCGCACCTCGAGCATGTGGTCGATGCGGTCGGCGATGGCCTCGATGTGGCCGAACATCATCGTGGCGCTGGTGAACATGCCCAGTTCCTGGGCCACGGTCATGGTGTCGAGCCACTGCGTGGCGGTGGCTTTGCCGATGCCGATCCGCCGCCGCACGTGGTGGGCGAAGATCTCCCCGCCGCCGCCGGGCACCGAGTCGAGGCCGGCGGCCATCAGCCGCTGGAGAATGACCCGAAGCTTTTCACACCACATCGTGCGGTCAAGCTGATCACTGCGGCCGACACCGGGGGTGGGAAAACCGGGGATGTCGAAGATGGCCACGAACTCGACCAGTTCCGGCGGTGAGAAGCCATGGATGTGGACCTGCGGGAATGCCTGCTTCATCGCGCGAAGCATCCGCTCGTAGAAGTCGAGGCCGAGTTCGGGGTGCATGCCGCCCTGGAGCAGGACCTGCGTGCCGCCGATGTCGACAAGCGCCTGGATTTTCTCGTGTAACTCCCGGTCGGACAGGACGTAGCTTTCGGCCTCGCCGAGGTCGCGCTTGAAGGCGCAGAAGGTGCAGTCGGCGGAGCAGACGTTGGTGTAGTTGATATTGCGGTCGATGATGTAGGTGCGGTACTCGCTGTGCCGGCCGAGCAGGTGATTGGCCCGGGCGGTGGCCCACCGGCCGAGTTCGTGCAGCGGGGCGCGTTCATAAAGGGCGCGGGCCTGCGCTGCGGTGATCCGGGCGGTGCCTTCGATGACCGCATCAATGTCCACCTGCCGGGCGAGATGACGGCCTGCCTGCATGTTCACGGGGTGGGGTCTCCTTCGCACATCAGCGCCGCCGCCTGGGGCCGCGGCGTGGGCGATGATAGCGAAGCAGACGGCCGCTGTCGGCCCGGGGCCGCGGTCGGCAGTGGCAGTTTCGGCCGGTCCCGGTCCCGGGGCGGCGTGCGCATCATCTCAGCACCCCCGGCGCCGGCCCCGGGCTCGCGGTACTTGCGCGGCGGACCGGTCCGGCCGGGGGGCCAGCGGTGGGGGCAGGGAGGCGCGGGGGAGAGGCCGGGCAGGGGGGGAGGTTCAGGTTTCCTCGATCTCTTTCGTCTTGTGGCTGACAAGCTCGTCGATCTGCTTCTCGTACTGCTTGAGCAGGTCCTGGATCTGCTCCTTGGTCGCATCGGCATCGTCTTCGCTGACGCCCGCGGTCTTGTCGCGCAGGAGTTGGTCGACGTGCTTGTTGGCATCGCGGCGGGCGTTGCGAACCGCGACCTTGGCCTGCTCGGCCATCTGCTTGACGGTGCCCATGAGCTGCTTGCGGCGCTCGCCGGAGAGGGGGGGGACGTTGATGCGGATGGTCTTGCCATCGCTGTTGGGATTGAGCCCGAGGCCGGAGCTTTGCAGCGCCTTGACAATCGTCTGCGTGCTCGAGGCATCGAAGGGCTTGATGGCGATGGTGCTCGGCTCGGGCACGCTGATCATGGCAAGCTGGCGCAGGTCGGTGTTCGAGCCGTAGTAGTCGACCTTGACGTACTCGACCAGCGCAGTCGAGGCGCGGCCGGTGCGCACGCCGCGAAGCTCGCTCTTGAGGTAGTTGACCGCCTTGTCCATGGCCTCTTCGGCCTCGAGGACGATTTCATCAAGATCCATGGCTGCTCCCTTGTCGCATCGAAGCGCAGTGTACGGATTGCCGGGACGGCCCGTCTTGTCGAGGTCAGTCGACGTCGACGCGTGTCCCGTGAGGGTGACCCTGGACCACCTCTGCAATGTGGCCCGGTGTCTTCATATTGAACACGATGATCGGGATGCGCCGCTGACGGCACATGTCGAAGGCCGTCAGGTCCATCACCTTCAGGTTCTGCCGGATGGCCTCGGCGAACGTCAGTTTTTCGTAACGGGCTGCATCGGGGTGCTGGAACGGGTCGCGGTCGTAGATGCCATCAACCTTTGTGGCCTTCAGCAGCACATCGGCCCCGATCTCCGCAGCACGGAGGGCCGCGGCGGAGTCGGTGGTGAAAAACGGGTTGCCCGTGCCGGCAACGAAGATCACCACGCGGCCTTTCTCCATGTGCCGCATGGCCCGGCCGCGGATGAACGTCTCGGCCACCGCCGAGAGGTTGATCGCACTGAGCACCCGGGCCGGCTGTCCGAGGGCCTCAAGCACCTCCTTCAGCGCCAGCCCGTTCATCACCGTGCCGAGCATGCCCATGTAGTCTGCGGTGACGGCGCTGACATGGCCCTCGGATGAGAGTTGGGCCCCGCGGATGATGTTGCCCCCGCCCACGACCACCGCCAACTGCGTGCCGAGCCCTGCGGCACTGGCGATTTCGCGGGCGATGAGTTGCAGTTCGCTGCCATCGACCCCCATCTGCTCCTTCACCCCGAATGCCTCCCCGCTGATTTTGAGGATCACCCGCCGGTATACCGGCCGCCCCGTTGCGGCATGAGCCTGGGGCTGGATGGCGAGCTCTTCAGCAGCAGTGGGGCCTGGATCCATGGTGTACTCACGGGATGGACAGGCCATTTCACGGTTTGAAGTGCTGCGCGTCAAGTGTGCATCACACCAGGGCAGGGCAAACGCATGTAGACGCGAATCCGGGTGGCATGGTCAGCGGCTGTCCGCAGCCGATGGCCATGACGGCCTGTGATTGGGGGTTCGCCGCATGGCCATCAGCCGAAGACGG
>PUNN01000466.1 GCA_003552605.1 Phycisphaeraceae bacterium | reverse complement strand
GCATGGTCAGCGGCTGTCCGCAGCCGATGGCCATGACGGCCTGTGACGGGGGGTTCGCCGCATGGCCATCAGCCGAAGACGGCTGCTGACCATGCCACCCAAGGTACATGCGTTCGCCCTGGGGGCCTTCGTCTGGCGGTGGACAATGGGGGTTGTCGCGTGCCATGATGGTGCCTCAACACGCCAGGGATAACGACCAGATGAACACACACAAAAGAAGTACCGGCCGGGCCGCCTGGATGGCGGGCGGATGGGGCCTGATGCATCACTACAACAAGACCGGGACCGACGACCTCGACACTTTCAACGAACAAACCGCCCGCTTTGATGTCGATGCGCTTGCCCGCCAGATGCATGAACTCGGTTGCCGCTGGTTGACCATCTGCCTCTGCCACAACGCCACCTCCCGGTACTGGTGCGTACCGAACAGCACGCTCGAGCGATACGTCCCGGTTCCGGTCTGTTCGCATCGCGACCTGATCGCTGATCTCGCTGCGTCCCTTGCCCCTTTCGAGATTCGCACCATGGTCTATGTCTGGCCCTGGCATGAATCGCAAAAGTGTAAGCAGACGCAGGAGGCGTTGGCCGTGGACTATCCATCGCGCTGGTGCGAGGTGCTTGAGGAATATTCACTGCGCTGGGGGAAACAGGTTTCCGGCTGGTGGGTTGATGGGCCGGGCGAAGAGCCAGAAGCCAATCTCGCTAGGCTCGCGGCGGCCCTTCGCGCCGGCAACCCCGATGCAGCGCTGGCCTTCAACGGTGGATGGGGCAAGCTCGACAAGCACTCGGCCAGCGATGATTACTGCGCCGGGGAACACCTCAATCTTCCACCATGCCCCGGACACGAGGATATTGGTGCCCTGAGGCATCTTCTGAATCCGATCGGTGGATACTGGGGTGGTTCACGGGACATGGTCGAAGGGGTTGACCCCCATCCCGAACCGAAGTTTTCTGATGATCGGCTTGCAGAGGCCATCATCGACTGGACCGTTCGCAACCATGCGGCGATCACGCTCGATGTGCCATTGCAGCATCACCAGGGTACGATTGGCAGCCTCGGTGGCATTCTGCCGGAAACGTATGAACGGCAACTCAAGGCCGTCGCTGAGCAATTGACCCGAGCGACATGAGCGAAGCGAAGTTCAATCACACGAGGGTGCATGACACATGTGGCAGCACCCCTTTCGCCCTCTCTCCCGCTCCCGGAAACGGGCAGAGGGAACAAGAGTGTTCCGCGACATGTCTCATGCGCCCCCGAAGCCGTCCGGCGGCACAAGGCGGGCTACCATGCACTTGTCGCGTTCAAGGCTGAACATGTCGGATGCAGTTTCGATGTGCTGGTCGAAACCGGCCAGTACGGCAATATCATCAGCCGACCTGTGGGGCCTTTCAGGACGATGCATGCGATGAGCGAGCCATCCCCGATGTTCTGGCGGATGTTCTTCGAAGTCTATGAGTCGCTTCCGAGGCAGGGACCGGGCAACCGCACCTGTGCCGCCAAGGCGCTTGCTCTGTGCTGTGACCTGCCGCCTTCGCCCATGGTGCTCGACCTCGGCTGCGGTGTCGGGGGTCAGACGTTCCATCTTGCCGAGATGACCTCCGGCTGCATCATCGCCATCGACAATCACGCTCCGTTCATCGAACGGCTGCGGGCCACGGTCACCGGTCGGGGGCTTGCCCGGCGGATTCGGCCCATTGTCGCCGACATGGCCCGGCCCGGGCTGGCACCTGCGAGCTTTGACCTGGTCTGGTCCGAGGGCGCACTCTATAACATCGGCATTGACAATGCCCTGTGCATCTGCCATCGGCTGCTCCGCCCCGGTGGCTGCCTCGTCTTCACCGATGCGGTCTGGCGCAAACAGAATCCGCCGTCCGAGGTGAAGGCGACCTTCGACATGGACTACCCGGCCATGGGTCGAATTTCAGATGCCTTGACAACGATCGAGAGAAGCGGCTTCTCGCTCATCGGGCATTTCACTCTGCCGGATGCGGCGTGGTGGGATGACTTCTACGGGCCGATGGAGACTCGCATCGAGGAACTGCGCGGCAAATATGCCGATGATTACGAAGCGCTCACGGTTCTCGACCAGCTTGCACAGGAGCCCGAGATGCACCGGAAGCACTCGGACTGCTTTGCTTATGAGTGCTTTGTTGCTCGCCGCAAGGGCTGAATGACCTGGAGGGCTCCTCGGTCGGTGTCTGGCTTGCTATGCCTGGAGAATTCGTCTGATTCCCTCGATCAACGGGGGCAGGTCATCTTTGATCGTACGCCAGACAATGTGCCTGTTGATATCAAAATACACATGGATGAGCCGATTTCGCATCCCCACGATCTGTCGCCATGGGATCGCGGGATGGGCGTGTTTCATCTCACCCATCATCTTCGAGGCAGCTTCGCCGATGATCTACAGATACTTGATCAGGGCCAGAAGTAAAGGCTCATCATGGTCCAGGTGCTCGCGTTGCCGCTGCCCGGCGAGCGATCGAGCTCGAGCATGTGTTCCAGGCGGACGACGACCAGGCAGCTTCGCCAGTGGTAGGGGGAGCCGTCCCGGGGGCACCGCGCGGTGGCTCGCCGGTGGTCGGGTGCGGGGCAGGGGTTCGTGTGTGGGCGGGGCTCTGCCCCCCTCCATCACCCGTCGAACTGGTGGTAGCTGGGAGAGGCGGCGGTGGAGGGCATGATGGCGCCGCCGGGGGAGATGGTGTAGCGGCGGACGAGGCGGCCGTCGATGACCATCTCGCCGCTGCGAGTGACGGGGGCATCGATTTCGAGCCGGGTGCCGGTCTCGGTGGGTGATTCACCCGTGCCGCAGCACGCATCCAACTGACTGTCGAGCATGACCTGACTCCAACTCGCCGCGCGGCGATGTGCAGCGGGGCGGCTTCCCCCGTCCGCAGGGTGACCGGGCCGACCCATTGATGCCCCGCAAGACGGGCGCGAACCACCGCCGAGGTGACCTACCCCGGCCAAACGCGCCCGAAACCGGCGCACTTTCCCAATCTTCGGCCGGTGGGGGAGGTCCGCTTTAAAGATGAAGGAGTATTTTTGCTTTTCTTCACTTGCTCAGTGAAGGGCATTGCCGGGTGGCGGTCCAGTGCCCGGCGGGATGGCGGGTGAGGGCAGCTACGGCCTGGGCCTGCTGGGTGCATGACCACCATCGGCGACCTCCGGGAGTGAGAAAGCCGCTCACATCACCAGCCCTTCGGTTTGAGCCCGCGAGGCCCCGCCGGCGGAATCGTGGCCGGCGCCCGATGGCTGGTCGCCCCGGCGGATTTTTCTCCCTCTCCCTTCGGGAGAGGGCCGGGG
>PUNN01000275.1 GCA_003552605.1 Phycisphaeraceae bacterium | reverse complement strand
TAACGCTGCCAACCGCATCCGTTCTCACCGGAGGATTGGCAATCTGGATTCTTTCGTTTTCAACCTCGAACGTGAGGACTTGAACATCATCAGAGATCTGCTTCCCGGTCCGAGGGTTGATGTCGCCTTACTTTTGTCTGTGTGCCAGTGGATACGAAACTGGCGGGAACTCATCGCTTTTACCGCGGCCATCTCACCCGCCATTGTCTTCGAGTCTAATGGCACGCCGCAGGAACAGGAAGACCAGGCAAACTGTCTCCGGCGTCATTATGCGAGCGTGCAGTTGCTCAGGGACTGCTCGGATGACGATCCGATTCACCCGCGCTTCGTTTATCTCTGCGAATAACATTCGCGCGCCATCCCTCCGGTCGCCCCCGGGCTCCCTCCGGGACGGGCTGCAGCCCCTCAGGTGGGGTGCAGCTTAACTCCCCTCGGTGCGCGCCCAGCGCATGAGGAGCACCGCACCCGCGTGATCTGAGGAGGCGATCCCCAGGACTCGCGCCTGTTTCTGTCCAGCGATGGCGCAAATGTCGCGGGTGAGATTCGGGGTGAGTGCGGGGTGGGTGGCGCATCGCATGCATGGGGCGACCAACACGGTGCGGCTGCAATGTCACCGATGGCCCGCGGATGGGATGCTGCGCCGGGGAGGATGCGTGGCAGGTCATGGGAGTCAGGCATCCGCACTTGAGAAAGAGACCGCTGATGGAATCCGCACGGTCGGCTGGTCCGTAGCCTTGGGTAGAGCGATACCGCGGTATCCGATGCATCGTTGAACTGACCAACTGAACCACACGATCAGGAGTGTGTCACCATGACCCGTTCAATTCCCGCACTGATGATGACTGCCGTGGCCGGTGTCGGCCTGGCGGTGGCTTCGACCACCAGCGCCCAGCTCGAGCAGCAGCAGGCGGCGCCCCAGGACGCCCAAGAGAAGGAAACCGAGACCTTCGAAGGCGAGATCATCGACCTTCACGCCTACCTGACCGAGGATGAGGATGCCCGGCAGGAGGAAGATGCCCAGAACCCCGAGGCCGACGACATGGGGGCGCCGCAGCAGGATGAGTTCGGCGCCCAGCCCGGGCCCGCCGATCCGTGGCAGGACGCCCAGGTCCAGGCCGACGCCAACGGGCCGCTGGGCCTGAAGGTCGAGGACCCGGGTGTGCTTGACCGCATCACCGGCGCCGAGCGCTACAAGGCTTACATCCTGCTGTTCGATGACGCCGATGCCGAGCGTGCCGCGCGTGACCTGGTTGGACAGCAGGCCACCGTCGAGGGCACCGAGCACGACCGCGACGGCCTGACGGCCGTGAAGGCCACCCGGGTCGAAGCGGCCGTCGATGAGCAGATCGAGGATGAGGCCGATGAGGTCGAGGATCAGCGCGACGATGAGGATGATCCCCTCGGGTACTGATCCGCGTGCCGATCCGGCGCCGGGTGGGCGCGCGTGGCGTTGAATTGAAGCCCTCGCCAGCGACCGCCCGCCCGGCGCTGCCTTCACGCCCCCACGGCCGCAATGCGCTTCAGCGCCCGGCCAAGGCAAGGGGGCGCAGAGATAAGGGCACCGGACTCAGGTGGATTGCTCCGGTGTCCCCCCCGGCGCCGATGTTCCCTCGCGGACACCGGCGCCCTTCCCGCTCCCCTCAGGGTCAATCGGGTCGGGGGTGGGGTGTGAGGGGGCACTCCCGCCCCTGGCCCGGTGACCTTTTGCCGGCGGTGTGTCGCCCCGGCGGGGATAGCGGCCCTTGAACGGAGACCTGGCCATGACCGCATTCACACGATGGCTCACCACCGCCATGCTGGCCCTGGGCCTGGCCGCGACCGCGGCGATGCTCGGGGGCTGCCCGGCCGATGAGGATGACCCGGCCGACCACCTCGAGGATGCGGCGGAAAGCCTCCAGGACGCCGCCCAGGAGGCCGGCGAGGCCGGGCGGCAGGCCATTGAAGAGGCCGGCGATGCCCTCGAGGAGGCCGGCGAGGAACTCGAGGATGAACTGGACTGACCTCACGCGGCGAGGCCGGCGCCTTCGGGCGCATCTCCAGCCGTGGGTAGCGGACCGGGGCCGCCCGCCGCGACCCTGGAGCCGCATCGGTTCCCGCGGGGGGTTGTTTAGAAAGGACGACACCATGCTTGTCTGGGCACTTGTATTCTTCATCATTGCGATCATCGCCGCCGCGTTCGGTTTCACCGATATCGCCGGCGCCGCCACCACGATCGCACAGGTTCTGTTCCTGGTCTTTTTCGTGCTGTTCATCATCGCCATGCTTGTCCGCGCCTTGCGGGGAAGGTCCCCTGTGGTGTAGGCGGGCGGTGAAGGTGGCACGGGATGCGGTCGGGCCGTGAGGATGCGGGGACCGGGGAAGGGGGGCAGCAGGAGTTGCCGATGACGATTCTTTCAAGCTCGGTGCTGCGCCAGCAGTTGCTGGCCGAGGCCATCCGAAATGCCGTGACAATGCTCGAACAGAGGGGGTGGTTCCATCCATTCGGCATCATTCACACCGATGCCGGCGACCTGGTGAGGGTGGATGTGCCCGAGCCCGAGGGGGGATTCCCACGCGGGCGGCCATTGGAGGCGCTGCTGATGCACCTTCGCCGCCACGCCAGGTCGGCCGACTGTGCCGGTGTGGCCATCACGCGCGACCTTTACCTCCCCCAGCGCGGCACCCACGGCGCGATGCGCAGCATCCGCATCGACATCGAGGACCGCTGGCGGCCACCGACGACCTGCCACCTGCCCTACAAACTCGAAGGCCGCCAGGTTGAACCGGGCCCCCTTGTCACCGAGCCCGGCTCCAACATTCTCCTCCCCCCACCCACCGACCCTCACGATCTTCCCTGATCCCCGCTCCCTTTCTCTTCCGCTGCTCGCCTGTTTGACGATGTCGCCCCAATACCGGATGTTGGATGCACCCGGCGCGGTTTGGCGGCGGGTGTGGAGGTGCTGTCATGGCGCTACAGCCGCGGGACCGGGTGCTGTTTCAGGGCGATTCGATCACCGATGCCGGCCGCGACCGGGCCGCGGTCGATGCCAACCTGCCCGCGGGGCTGGGCCGCGGTTACGCGATGATCGCGGCCGGTCACATCCTCTCGGCACGGGCCGGTGAGCGCATCGCGTTTCTCAACCGCGGCATCAGCGGCCATCGCGTGGTCGACCTCTATGCGCGGTGGAAGGCCGATGCGCTCAACCTCAGGCCCACGGTCATCAGCATCCTCATCGGCGTCAACGACACCTGGCATCAGTTCAGCGCTGACAACGGCGTCGAGCCCGACCGCTACGAGCGCATCTACCGCATGATGCTGGAGTGGACGCG
>PUNN01000329.1 GCA_003552605.1 Phycisphaeraceae bacterium | reverse complement strand
GACCCGGATTACCCGGGCTTTCCCGACCCGCTGAGGTTCTTCGATTTCGACACGCCGGCCATCGAGGGCGATCCGGTGACCACCGCGCAGCAGTGGACCGATCAGCGCCGGCCCGAAATCGCCGACATGCTCCAGCATTACGTCTACGGCTTCGTGCCGCCGGCGCCGACCAACCTCACCAGCACGGTGCTCAGCGAGGATGGCGATGCCTTCGGCGATGGCACGGCAACGCGGCGGGTGGTCGAGCTCGACTACGGCCCTGAAGGGACGAAGCCGGCCACTGTCAACCTCTACCTGCCCAACCACGTCACCACGCCGGCCCCGGTGGTGGTCAGCTTGAACCGCAACGGCAACGAGGCCATCGAGCCCGGCGTCGAGCGGGCAGACCGCTGGCACCTCGAGAACACGATCGAACGGGGCTATGCCGTTGCGACCGCCCACGTCGACGACTTCGCCCGAGACAGCGGCAGCAGCTTCGGCGAGGCGATCATCGACCCGTACGCCGCGGACGGCTTCGAAGGTAACTGGAAAGCCATCGGCGCCTGGGCTTACGGGATCAACCGCATTGTGGACTACGTCGAGACCGATGCCGCAATCAACCCCGACTGGACGATCGCCACGGGCTTCTCGCGCCGGGCGAAGGCGGCGATGTTCGCTGCGGCCATGGATGAGCGCATTGACATGGTCGCCCCGCACCAGAGCGGTGCGGTGGGAGCGCACCCCACGCGCAGCAGCTGGGGCAACGGCACCGGTTACCGCAACCAGTTCACGCACTGGTTCCTCGATGATTTCAACACGCTCAGCCGGTCCGCCCCGGATGAGCACGACCAGTTGCCGTTCGACCAGCATTTCCTGCTGGCGATGGCCGCCCCGCGACTGGTGTATCTCTCCGAGGGTGAGGCCTTCGGGGCCAACGAGGCGGGCGTGCAGGCCGTGATGGATGGCGCAGCGCCCGTCTGGGACCTGCTCGGCCACGACCCTTCCGAGAAGCTGGTGCTTGGCTGGGCCCCGGAAGCCTCGGACAACAACCATCTGTTCACGCTCGACCATTGGAACGGCATCCTGGATTACGCCGATGTGGCGCTGATCCCCGAGCCGTCCAGCCTCGCTCTGCTGGGCGCCGGCGGCCTGCTGCTGTTGAGGCGGGGGAGACGCCAGGCGTGAACGGGCCAAGCGGAAACACTCGCCGGTCGGGAGTGCCGTTGGACGGTTCCGTTTCGTGCATTCTCACCGCCGGGCCGCCACCGGGCGGTCCGGCGGTGTTTTTCCAGACAAAGGAGCAGGATCGATGAAAACCCATCGACAGATTCGCAAGAGCGGTGCAGCGGCCGTGTGGCCGCGGATGTTCGGGCTGCCTGGGGCGGCGGCGATCGCGGCGCTTGGCATCGGGGCCGCCCCGGCCGCCGCGGCGGGGGATGAGGTGTTCGCGGAAAATGGCGCCTGGGGCTACAACGGCCCCCACGCGGTTTACAGTGATGGCAAGCTGTTTACCAACTACATCGACTCCGGCGGTGACATCTGGGCCCAGTCCTACGATGTCAACACCGGCGCCATCGACCGCGGCCTGGTCTACGAGACCTACGGAGACCTGCACCAGGCCGGTGCCATCACCGTCCGGCCCGATGGTCACCTGCACGTGCCCATCAACCAGGGCGGTGTCTACAACGATGGCCGCACCTACTGGCGGGTCAGCGAGAACCCGGGCGATGTGAGCAGCTTCGGTGACATTCAGCAGAGCAGTGATTCGGGCCAGAGCCAGGGCCGCCAGTTCTACCCGATGGTGCATGAAGACAGCGGTGAGATGTACCAGGTGGTCAACTACCTCGATGGTAATCGCCGCACCGGCATGTGGCACAGCCCCGATGGCGGCGACAGCTTCGATCAGTTCGATGAGCTGTTCACGCTCGGCAGGGGCCTCAGCCAGGACCGCAGTTACACCCGGGCGTACATGGAAGGAGACAGCATCCACATGGTGGGCGCGCGTGTGGGGTGGGGTGAAAGCCTGGTCGATCGTGGGATCGGCCGCGTCGAGGGCATCTACTACACCCGCTACGATGTGACCACCGAATCGTTCTACCGTGCCGATGGCACGAAGACCTTCGAGCTCGGTGACCATCCCGAACTCGACAGCCCCGATACCGATCTGTTCGACACCATCTGGCACTGGGAAGAGGATGGCGACAAGCAGCAGCGGGCGCTCTGGGCCGACCTCGTGGCCAGGGATGGCAAGCCTTACGTGACCCTGGCCATCCAGGACTACGAAGGCTTCGAGGACGGTGGCTCACCGCCGCATACCGGCTACTGGGCCACGCCCGATGAGGATGGCGACTGGACCACGAGCGAGGTGGCGCAGCTTGCCCGTGGCTGGGACAACACACCCGAGCGTAAGAACTACAGCATCGCCATCGACCCCGATGACCCGAACCTGCTCTACGTGGCCAAGAGCACGGACTGGGAGAACGATCTGTCACAAGTCCACCGCATGTTCACCCCCGATGATGGTGAGACCTGGCAGTCGCTCGGCGCGATCTCGGATGAAGGCCGCATCTCGACGGTGATCGCCCCATGGCGCCTTGATGACACGGAGACGCCGATCAAGGCCCTCTGGCTCGAGGGACAGATGCGTGGCTGGACGAACTACAACACCTCCATCATGATCCCCGAGCCTGCGAGCCTCGCCCTGCTCGGTGCCGGCGGCCTGCTGCTGCTGCGACGGCGCAGCCGCTGCTGAGGCGCTGCTGTGCCGGCCGCGAGGTGTGAGCCCGCTCTCGCCTGCATCCCCCGCCCGGCCGGTTCTGAACCGGCCGGGCGGTTTTTCGTTAACCACCTCACAAAAGTCCGGGCGGACCTCAGCAACTTTTCCTACTTCGTAAGCAGGAGAAGCCTCACACAAAGCCGCGAAGAGATGGATGGAGGTGCAACCACAGGTATCTCCGAGGTCCGGCTTCGCCGCCACGCACTGCCACCGGTAACAACCCCCCCTCATCAATCTGCGTTAATCTGCGTTAATCTGTGGACAATTCTTCTGGCATCAGCGAAAAAGAACATTGCCCGCAGATTGGCGCGGATTGGCGCAGATTCCGGAATCGGTGGATGCGTCTTGCGTGGGCGTGTTCCAGTAGCTCGTTCCTGCTCGGGCCCAGGACCGAAGGCCTCACGCGAAGGCGCCAAGCCGCGAAGCGTTGGATGGGGGGCAACCACCGACACTTCACGAGCCCAGCGCCTTCATCACTCGCTGTCACTGACACGAACCACTCTCTTCATCCATCTGCGTTAATCTGCGTCAATCTGTGGATAATTCTTCTGGCAT
>PUNN01000161.1 GCA_003552605.1 Phycisphaeraceae bacterium | reverse complement strand
GGCTCGGGGGCCGGAGGGTCCGGGGATTCCGGGGGGGCCGGGGGAGGCGAGAGGGCCGAGGGGGACGGTTCGCGGGCCGGGCATGTGCATGCCGATGGGGGAGCAAGCGCCGGGATGGACATGGCGCAGGGCCGGATCGAACGCGATGGTGAGCATGCCGCGGCGGAGCAGGATGCGCCGGCCACGCCCCCGCCCCCGGAAACGCCCCCGGAGTCACCCCCGGAGGCTACCCCCGAGGCCGCCGCGATGCCGGCTCTTCCGGGGGTGGTTCGCGACATTCTCGAGCAATGGACCCGGTTGCTTGGCGACCGCGAACTTGCCCAGCAGTGCTGGTCGTTGCTGCACGGGGCACTGATGCTCGGCCATGGCATCCCACCGGTGTTGAACCTGCTCCAGCGTCTGGCACCCTCCGGGCCGCGGCAGCCCATGGATGCCGATGCATCGCCGGCCGGGCTGGCCGAGCCCGCCGCGACTGATGGCCCAGGCGCTGCGCAACCCGCGGCGTCCCGGCACGAGTACACCGGACAGCCCGTGGGCTAAACCTGCCTGTGCCTGCCCCTGCCCCTGTCCGCCACCGCCCTCACAGCCATGGCCGATGATCACACGCTCACCCTGACCTGCCCCGCAAAGGTGAACCTGGCCCTGTCCGTGGCGCGGCCACGAACCGATGGGATGCATCCGATCGCGAGTTGGATGGTGGCCTGCACCTTCGGCGACCGGCTCGAGCTGCGCCGGACGGATGACAATGCGTACGAGGGAGTCGATGCCGGAGGGGGGCATGCCGACTCGCAGGGGGGCGGATTGCAGGTTGTGCCCGACACTGAACAACCGTCGGGCGTGGAGATCAGCGTCGACTGGCCGGTGGAAAAGGACCTCGCCTTCAGGGCATGGCGGCTGCTGGAATCCCACCTCGGCCGGCCGCTGCCGGTGACGGCCACGGTGCGAAAGCGAATCCCCACCGGGGCAGGGCTCGGCGGCGGCTCGAGTGACGCCGCGGCGATGCTGGTGGGGCTGGACCGACTTTTCGAGTTGAATCTGTCGCATCGACTGGTGGAACTGGCGGCGGCACTCGGCAGTGATGTGCCGTTCATCGTGGGCGCGATGCAGGGTGAGCCTTCGGCGCTGGTGGCCGGGCTCGGTGAGCAGCTTGAACCGCTGCCGCTGAAAGGTGTGCTGCACCTGGTGCTGGTGTTCGCCCCGGTTGAATGCCCGACGCCGCAGGTCTACCGCGCTTTCGACCAGCTCCACCCGGATGCCCCCTTGGAGGCGGATGTTGAGCGTGTGCGAACCCTCGCGGCGCAGTGGCCGGTGCCGCAGGCTGGCCCGTTCAATGATCTGGCCGAGCCGGCAATGGTCGTTCAGCCGCGGCTGCGTGAACAGATCGCCGCGCTTGCCGCCGAGCGGATTCCGGCCCATATCACCGGGTCCGGCGCTGCGATGTTCATCATTGCCCCCAACCACCTGACCGCCCAATCGCTTGCCCGTGGCGTGACCGCCATCACGGGCCTGCCGGCCATCGCGACGCGGACACTGTAGCGGCCGCATGACCCATCTCGCGGCTGAGCCGGCCGGCCCCTCTCCCGCCCCCGAAAATGGGAAGAGCGGGGTGGCGCCCCCCACACCGGAAGCTGCTGAAACAGCCAGCCAGCCGGGCAGGTGGCAACCTGCGCTTGCCCATGGCCTGCTGACCTGAAGCTGCGGTCGGGTCCGATGAGTTGACTCGGGGTACAATGTGCCAACGCGAGATTACCGGTCCATACCCTGCCTTTTATGGAGGTTCCCCATGCTCAGCCGCAAATCGTGGTTCACTGACCTGCTCAAGCGTCGTGCTTCGCTCAAGTTTGCCGTCCTCGCGGCGGCTGTCGCAATCCCCGGGGGGACATTGCCGGGCCCGGCCGGGGATGCCATGGCCGAGACTCAGGACAACGAGATCAATATCGCCGTCGCCGGCGTCCAGGTCGTCACGCAGACCCTCGGTGAGGGGATGGAGGGATTGCTGCCGTTCAACGAGCCGGAGAAGGGCACGCAGGTGGCACTGCTGATCACCTCGGGTGACGATCGGCTGATCGGTGTTGACCAGCGCCGGAGCAATCTTCAGGACTTCACCGACGGTCAGGGCATGGACCTGCTCGAGGGTGAAGCCCATCTCGGTGGCCCCTTCGGCTGGCCGCGCGTGAGCGATGACCATAACGCAGCGCTGCTCCACATCAGCGGCCCTGGCATCCCCGCGAGGGATGCAAGTCGCATTCGCGCTGCCGGACAGCTTCACGTGACCACGGCGAAGCAGACCGAATCGGTCGAGGCCGAGAGCGTGGCGATTCAGCAGGGCACGCAGTTCACCGCCGGCGACCTTGAACTGACCATCGCGCGCATTGACGATGCAACCTGGGGCGATGCGGAAATGTCGGTCCGCCTGCGATACACCGGCAGCCCCCACGCGATCGCCGACATCCGCTTCCTCGATGCCGATGGCGAGCAGATCGAAGCCACGCAGACCGGCAGCGGCCATGGCGCCATGGACGGTGAGACGCAGGTGATGATCGACTTCGACCTCAAGCGCAAGGTGCCGGAGGCGACGATCGAGGTTGACCTGTGGCAGGATGTGCAAAGCCGCGAAGTGCCATTCGAAATCAGCACCGGCCTGTCCGGCGAATAACGGCGCGGGCAGACCACCCACACCCGGGCCCGAACACCGATCGCCGCCATCCCCCTGCCGCGATGCGCGGGCAGTTGTGTCGGTGCGCCCCGAGGGCTGAGCGGCAGCGGCATGCCCAAGTTGCCGGACTGACGGCGCATTGCAGCCACATCGCCCTCCGGCCCCGTGGTGCAAGACAGCGGGAGGCCCCGATCCCGGTCAATCTACTTGGTGCAACGTCAGTCACCCCCACAATGAAGCATGCAGAAAAGCGGACGCGGGAGGATTCGAACCTCCAACCGCCGGTTCCGTAGACCGGTGCGCCTTTTCGCAAACCCAGCATATAGGCCAGTTTACAAGCGGCAACGCCCCCGCGCCCGCAGTAGGGCCCGCAATAGAACGCGACCCCGCAACCGAGGCCATCCGGCAAGCGTTGGCGAGCCTGCCCCCCGATGAACAGCGGGCCGTGGTCGAGCACCTGCGGGCCCTGGCCCGACTCACCCCGCAGAAGCGCGCGGCGCTGCTGGCCCTGAGCGATCCGGACGGCTGACCGACCGCCAGCGGCCGCCGGAGCGGCCGCAGCAGTAGAATCACACCGTGGGTAGCAGGGCGTACACCTGCGCACGGGCCCGGCCGGAGCGGTGGGCCGCATCCCCCCATCGCGCGGCCGGGCGCCGGCCCGATTCGAAAG
>PUNN01000431.1 GCA_003552605.1 Phycisphaeraceae bacterium | reverse complement strand
GACGGGATAAAGGGCGGGGGCAGCTACATGGAGGCCGTGGCCGGTGTTCTACGAGGTCGGTCAGCACATTCGCCAGCGGTGGAAGGTGCTGCGCATCCTGCGTGGACGCCTCGGGGCGGTCTACCTCGCCCTCGATGGCCATGCTCAGCGGCCGGTGCTGCTCAAGCCACTGGAAACCGGCGATGGTGAGACGCTCGCTCGCTGGCGCCAGTGGCTGCGGCCATGGTTGGCCATGCCGCCATGCGCCCACACCGTGGCCGCGCTCGATGTCCATGCCGTCGAGAGCCACATTCTGCTCCGCGCTGAAGCGGTCGCCGGGATGGACCTGTGGCAATGGTGGATGCAGCATTCCGGCCCGGCGGCCGACCCTGCTGCCATGCGCTGCCGTCTCGACCTGGCCATCGGTCTGGCTCGAGCGCTGTGGCACGGTTCAAGCCACTTTCCCGATGGGCATGGGCGGGTGCACCCGCGAAACTGCCTGCTGGATGCCACCGGGCAGCTTCGCCTGACCGACTGGTACGCCCGCAGCGGGGTCAACACCAATGCAGCCGCCCCCGGATCACCCGGACCACCCGAGCGGCCTGAACCATCACTGGCGGCCGGCTCCGGGGCCGCGCCAGTGCATGTCAGTGGCGACATCGACGCCGCGCCTTGGCTTTATGACCCGCCGCCCACCTGGCCCGAAGCGCAGCGCGGGGGTGTGTCGGCCGATATGTACGCCTTCGGTCTGATCCTGCACCGGTTGCTCACCGGGCATCTGCCGGGAAGGGCCGAATCGCTGCTGCCGCGTGATGAGCCGCTGGATGAGCGGATGCTCGCGGCGGCGGCCCTGCCGGCGGCGGTACCCGGCTCGCTCGATGAGCTGCTGCGGGCTTGCCTCCGCCTTGGTCGACAGCAGCCGGAGGACTTCGGGCAGGTGCTGTCGGCGCTCGTCGGCAGCTACGAGCATCTCTACGCGACTCGACCGGGCGCCATGCCGCGCGATGAGGCGCTGGCGGCGCAGCGCTGGTGGCTCGATGGGCGGACGTTGCTCGATCATGGCCATCATGCCGAGGCACTGCGGTGTTTCGAACGTGCGACGACCGGTGATCCGCGTCTCCGTGATGCATGGTTCGACCGCGGGCGGACGCTCATGGCGCTTCGCCAGGCCCACAGCGCGGTGCACTGCTTCGATCACCTGCTTGAAATCGATGGCGGTGATGTCGAGGCGCTTTTTGAGAAGGCGATGGCATTGCTCCAGCACGGCAGTGACACCGCAGAGGCAACAGCATGCCTCGAACAGGCCGCCTGCCGGGGCCACGGTCAGGCGGCGCAGTGGGTTGAACGACTCAAGACCACAATAGAGGCGCCTTCCCCGCCCCGGCAACCCTCCCACCCGGCAACGGCGCAGGATCAACCCGGGCCGTTCGTGCATGCCCACAGTGGTGCGGTCGACAGTCCCGGGCGGTATCTCGAGCGCGGCGGGGAGATGCTCGCTAGCCGGCAGTACGATGCAGCCCTCGGCTGCTTTGAACGCGTGCTTGGCATGGACGACCGCCAGACCACGGCATGGGTTGGCAAAGCCGCCGCCCTGCTGGCGCTGCACCGCGTGCAGGAGGCGATGCTCAGTCTGAACATGGCGTTGACCATCGCCCCCGACTGCGGCCCTGCGTGGGCACACAAGGCCGCGGCCCACGCAGCGCATGCCGAACATCTCGAGGCGCTGACATGCTTCGAACGTGCCCTCAAGCACGGCGCAGCCGCCACGCTCCGCGAGCTTGACCTGCCCTTCGAAACGGCAGGCCCCATGCACGCGGCCGCCACATCGAGCACAGTCATCGGGAGCGCAGGCGGTCCACGATGAACCGGCCGACCACCAGCAAACCCGCCCCGGCATAGCCGAGCAGGCCGGCGGTGGTCAGCCAGCTCCGTTCATCCGCGAGACTGTCGGCAAGGATCAGAATCGATGGGCCGAGGATCAGCGCCGCGATGAACATCGAGTGGGCGATGTTGCGGCTCGCGTGCTCGACCGTGCGGATCAGCGATTCGAACCCGCTGTGCTCGAGGTTGACCGTGATGCGGTTGCGGCGAAGGTCATAGAGCAGCTTGTGCAGGTTGGTCGGCAGTTCTTCGGCGAGTTGGGCATAGCCGAGCAGCCCATCACGCAACCGCCGCCGCACGGCGCCGAATCCGTATCGCCGCTTCACGAGCCGCTCGATATGCGGGCGAACATGGGTGACCAGGTCAAAGTCCGGATAGACCTGTTCGCCCACCCCCTCGATCGTGGTGATGGCCTTGATCAGAAACACCAGGTCCGCCGGGCACTGAAGGTTGTGACGCCGGACCTTATCGAAGAAATCGTTCAGCATGTCGCCGATGTCGAGCTCTTCCAGCGCGGTGGTCTGAAAGCGGCTGATGAACTCCCACGCATCGGCGCGAAACGAGCGGTCCTGAACCAGTGCGGGGTCAGCATCGCCAAGCTCGATGGCCGCGGTGATCACCCGCGGCATGTCCTGCGACACGACCCCCTGCACGAGGTCAGCCAGCCGCTCGGCGGTCTGCGGATCGATGTGGCCGGTCATGCCGCAGTCGATGAAGCAGATGCGGCCGCCCGGCATGGCGATGATGTTGCCGGGATGCGGATCGGCATGAAAAAAGCCGACCTCGAGACACTGCCGGAACACCGCATCGGCCCCGTTGGCCACCACGGCACGAAGCTCATCATCACTAAGGTCGCCTTCTTCCATCCGTGAAAGACGGACCCCATCGATCCATTCCAGCGCCAGCACGTTCTCGGTGGTCGCCTGCCAGTAGACCTTCGGGAAAATCACCTGATCGTTATCGAGAAAAGCGCGGCGGAGGCGGTCCGTCGAGCGGCCCTCCCGGTGAAGGTCCATTTCGCGGGTCAACTCACGATGGAACTGCTCGACGACCTTCATCGGGCTGTAGCCGAGGTCGGAGAACCGATGCTCGACAAACTCGGCAAGCAGCGCCAGCAACTCGAGGTCCGAAGCCGTCTGGCGACGGATGCCCGGCCGAGCCACCTTCAGCACGATCGGCGTGCCATCGGGCAGCGTGGCCCGATGCACCTGCGCGATCGAACCGGCGGCGATCGCCTTTTCCTCGATCGAACCCAGCACCGAGTCGACGCCCTCGGGAAATTCCTGCTCCAGCCGCTCGCGGATATGTTCGAAAGCCACCGGGGGCACATCATCCTGGAGCTTGCGGAACTCCTCGGCCCAGTGGGCCGGGATCAGGTCCGGACGGGTGCTGAGCACCTGCCCGAGCTTGATGAAAGTGCCGCCAAGCGACTCCATGACATGGCGCAGCCGCACCGCGTACGGCAGCCGCTTGAACTCCGCATCCGGCATGCCCCGGCCCATTGCACGTCGCACGCGGTCGAAAAGCCGGTCGATGCCGACTTCGCGAACCACATCCTCAAAGCCGTGGCGGACCAGCACCCGCAGGATGTGCTGAAGGCGCGGTGCATTGCGGATGGTCCGACCGATGCGTAAAGCCATGCCCATAGGCGAGCCACCTCATCCCGCGGCGGAACCACCGCCGCGGGCAAAATCGTAACCGCAAGCCTTACAAGCGCCTACCGCAAGCGCGGGGTGTCACGGCTGCATGGGGTGGGGGTATCACAAAGCGGTGCCAGCAGCACTCAGTCCCCGGTTGCCCCCCTCTTGGCGCCATCCCTCGCCGCCGCCTCGAGACGCTCCAGTACTGCCATGGGCATCCGCACCGCGCCGAGCCGGACATCCTTGCGTGAGCCGTGATAATCGCTGCCTCCGCTGCTGAGCAGGCCCAACCGGCCGGCCAAGGCTTCATAAGCCGCACACTGGGTGGGGGTGTGGTCGCTGTGATGGGTCTCGATGCCATCGAGTCCAAGGTCGGTCAGTTTCCGCACCATGTGGTCGACCCAGGCGTCATCGGCAAAACCCAGTTGCACCGGATGGGCCAGCAGGGCCACGCCGCCGGCTTCATGGATGGCTTCGATGGCCTCGGCCGCGGGCATGCGGTCGCGGCGGATGTATGCCGCAGCGCCGCGGCCGAGATATCGCGTGAAGGCATCCTGGATGCTCCGGGTATAGCCCGCCTCGGTCAGCACCGCCGCGATGTGGGGCCGGCCGATGGCCGCGGTGCCCTCGGCTCTTGCAAGGGCCAGAACCTGTTCGAGCGTGGTCTTCACCCCCAGTTGCTGAAGCCGCTCGATGATCGCGGCGTTGCGGCAAGCCCGGGCCGCGGTCTGGCGCTCGGCGATGGAGTGCATCCGCGGATGACCGGCCCGGACGAACAGGCCCAGCAGGTGCAACGTGCCGGGCGCGGCGGTGTCTGCACTCAGCACCGGATCGGCGGAAATCTCGATTCCCGGTACGAACTTCAAGCCATGTCGGCGGCAACCGGCCGCACAGGCCTTGAGCCCTTCCGTCGTGTCGTGATCGGTCAGCGCGATCGCCTCGAGCCCGACATCGCGCGCCTCCCGGGCAAGGCGGCCGGGCCGGACGGTGCCGTCTGAAGCGGTCGAGTGAACGTGCAGGTCGCAGGCCATGGTGATGCAGATGGTACGGGCATGGGCCCAAGCCGGCGCGCGTTGCCTCCCGATGGGGCTATACTCCCCGGCATGTCCACGCCACGCATCAAGGAAATCCTCGTCCTCCACCACACGCATACCGACATCGGCTATACGCATCCCCAGCCGGTGCTGTGGGAGCTTCAGCGGCGGTTCATCGACCAGGCGATCAACCTCGCCGAGCAGACTGCCGACTGGCCTGAACCTTCACGGTTCCGCTGGACCTGCGAATGTACGTGGCCGCTGATGCACTGGCTCGAGCAGGCGCCGCCGCGCGATGTCGAGCGATTCCAGAAACGGGTGGAAGCCGGCCAACTCGGCGCGGGGGCACTTCCCTTTCATCCGGCCGCATCCATCGATGCCACACAGATCATCCGCACACTTCAGCCGGTCGTCCGACTGCGCCGGCATCTCGGCCTGCCGCTTCGCACCGCCATCGGCCACGATGTCAACGGCCTGCCATGGCCGGCCAATGGCCTGCTGAACGATGCCGGCATCGAGCTGCTGATCATGGGCATCAACATCGTCTTCGGCGGTTATCCGCTCGAGCGTCCCATGGCCTTCCGCTGGGCACGGCCGGATGGTGGTGAGCTTCTGGTGTTCAACGGTGAGCATTACGCCGCTTTCGATCGAGAGTTGAACACCTTCGAAGGCTCGATCGACCGGATGGCGGAGGGGTTGAACGCGTATATCGAACGCACCATCGGCCCCGACTATCCCCACGATTTCGTCTATCTCACGGCCACGCACCCGTTCTTCGTGGACAACAATCCGCCCTGTCCCGGCACGATGGAGTTGATCCACCAGTGGAATGCCGCCGGCCGCGAGCCGATGATCCGCACGATCCTGCCCGAGCAGCTTCTCGAAAGGCTCAAGGCCCAGCGCGACAGCCTGCCGGTGGTCCGTGGTGACTGGACCGACTGGTGGTCATTCGGCATCGCCAGCAGCGCCACTGAGGTGCGGATGAACCGCCAGACGCGCCGGCGCCTCGCCGGCGCATCGCTGCTTCATGCCAACCAGCACGGCGAGGACAGCCGCGTGTCACAAACGCTGGCACGGGCGCAATACCAGGCTGACCTCTGGGAAGAGCACACATGGGGAGCAGCCGCATCGATCGCCATGCCCGATCGCGATACGGTCATCGAGCAGTGGACCCACAAAGCGCATATGGCAAGTGAGGCACGCAGCCTGACAGGTATGCTGCTGCGCGATCAGCTCGAACGGCTCGCTGGCAACGAGCCGGTAGGCGCAGAGGCACACGGTGTGCTGTTTTTCAATCCTGCACCCGTAGCCCGTCGCACAATGGCGTGGCTGCCACGGACATGGCTGGCCCATTACGTCGATAGCGGGACGACCCGGACCGAAGAAGGCCGCGCCACCGGCTCGTTGAAGGCGGTGTGGCAGCACTTTTCCAGCAACGTGATGCGCCTCGAAAGCGATATGGAAACCTGGGGGCCGGACAACGCCATCCCCATCGGCCCCATCGACCTGCCGGCAAGCGGCTATCGCACCATCCCCACCGATTCCCTCCACGAGGCTGGCCCGGCCGAGGGGTGTGCTGCGGATGGGCCAAGCGTCCAATCGCCGCACTACCGGTTGGTTTTCGACCCTGCCGCGTGCCGCTTCAGCTCGCTGCACGATCGGCGCATGGATCGCGAACTGCTCGATGCCAACAGCCCCTGGTCACTTTTCGGCTACGTGCGTGAGCGTCCCGAACCGAGGGCCCACGGCGGCCGCCAGCGCGGCCGCGAGGCGCTGATGGAGTTCGACTGGTCGGTCCTGCATGCCAACATTCCCGGCTGGAAGACACACTGGCACGCCGCGAGACAGGGCCCACTGCGGCTGCATCACTGGCGAAGCGAACACACCCATGAAGGTGCATCGCTGCATCTGTCGTGGGATGCACCGGGCGTGGCCTGGCTCGAGCAAAGCATCACGCTGCTGGCCCACCGACCGGCGGTGCGGTTTGAAGCACGCTTCGACCTGCTGAACACGGTCGAGCCCGAATCGGTTTATTTCACGTTTCCGCTTGACCTGCCGGGCTGGCGGGCGCACTACGACACCGCAGACCTGCCCGTGGCGTATGACACTGAACAGCTTCCCGGCACCGCGCGGGACTTTCTCACCGCCGGTCAATGGGTGTGCGTGCATAACGCATCGCTCGCAGCCCTGCTGGTCTGCCCTGACGCGCCGATGGTGCAGATCGGCGATTTCAACTTCGGCCGCCGCATCGCCGGCCCCGACCCGCAGCGGCCGCCCCTGCTGCTTGGCTGGCCGGCCAACAACTACTGGATGACCAACTTCCGGGCGAGCCAGCCGGGGGTGATCCGCGTGTGCTATGAGTTGAGCACGATGCCGCAATACGACGCCGCGGCCTGTACCCGGGCTGCGATGGCGGCCTCACAGCCGGTCGAGGTCCACCCCATGCTGCAATGCGAGGATGACACCGCGCAGTCGCTGATCGAGATCGACCATCCCGCCTTGTACCTGCTGCATGCCGAAGAGGCTGAAGCGGGCATGGTCCTCCGCATTGCCAACGTGACCGATGAACCAGCGGCGGCCACGCTGAAAGTGACCGACCGTACGATCGCCGCCGCGGCGGTGACCGACCCGTTCGCCGAGCGGAAGCAGCGCGATGCCGCCGTCACCGCGGGCACTGCGCGGCTGAGCCTGCCGCCGCGCCATGTGTCCACGGTGCGGCTGCACCTTTCCCCGGCATGATCTGGCCTCGCGCACGAAGCCAAGTCGCGCTGCTCCACCCCGAGGCGCATGACACGCGCCGCGGCGGGCATCCCTGGGGTGGCATGGTCAGCGGGTTGTCTCATTTCCGGGGGCAGCCCCATGGCCATGCGAGGCCGCGAGGCGCTCGGGGCGTCCTGCCCCCTCGGGGCCGCATGGCCATCAGCCGCCCCCGGCAGGGCGAACGCATGTAGCTTGGGTGGCATGGTCAGCAGCCGTCTTCGGCTGATGGCCATGCGGCGAACCCCCAATCACGGGCCGTCATGGCCATCGGCTGCGGACACCCCCGGAAGCCGCTGACCATGCCACCCGGATTCGCGTCTACATGCGTTTGCCCTGCCGCCCCCGGGAGAGACGGCTGCTGACCATGTCACCCAGGCAAAATGGCTACATGCGTATGGCCAGCGGTGTGGTGCCGCTTTTGCAGCCCCCGCATCGCGATCCCCTATACTTGCAACGTCGTTGTGACTTGCGGTCCCTGCAGGAGTTGCGCCCGATGACAACCTCGCACGATCCCCAGGCTCACCCCGCGGAGCATCCCATGTGGACCATGCCGCAACTGATGCAACTGGCCACGGGGTACTGGGCATCGGCGGCGCTTGGCGCGGCGGTGGAACTCGGGCTGTTCCCGGCGCTTGATGCCGGTGGCGAGGCCGGCCGCACGGCCGAGCAGATCGCCGCCGAGATTGGCAGCAACTCGGCCCGGCACACCGCGGCCCTGCTCGACAGCCTTGCCGGCCTCGGCCTGCTTGCCAAAGCCGACGGCCGATACCGCATCGCACCCGGTGCGGCGAGGCTGCTGAGCCCATCGAGCCCGGACTGCATCATCGATGCCCTGCGGTTCAACACCGC
This sequence comes from Phycisphaeraceae bacterium, assembly GCA_003552605.1. Classification (GTDB taxonomy): domain Bacteria; phylum Planctomycetota; class Phycisphaerae; order Phycisphaerales; family Phycisphaeraceae; genus B1Sed10-187. Next base: position 6,515 of record PUNN01000431.1, on the reverse strand, counting down.
CATGTACCAGCTTTGGGGGCAACTGCCCGACTGCGTCCGCAAAGGCGCACCGGTGGTCCCGCCGCAGGCCCACCTCGGTGAGGATGAGGCCCGCACCCGTGGGTTTGTCATGGGCATGTATGGCCGCGCGCGCGGCCTTGCACCAGCGGTGGTCGCGGCGATCGACCTCGAGGGCATCAAGCGCCTGCTGGACCTTGGCTCCGGGCCGGGGCTTTACAGCCTGCTGCTCGCCCGCAAGCATCCGCAACTGAAGGTGACGCAACTTGACCTGCCGGGCGTCGTGAAGGTCGCCCGCGAGTTGCAGGAAAACGAGCCGGAATTCGACCGGATCAGCTTCCTCCCCGCCGACTACCGTGAGGCCGAATTGCCCGGCGGCCACGAGGCGGTGTTGTTCTGCGGTGCGATTCACCAGGAATCCCCCGACTCGGCGCAGAAGGTGCTGGAGAAAATTCACGCCGCGCTGCCGTCCGGCGGCCGGGTCATCATCGTGGATATGATGGTAAATGGTGAAGGGACGCAGCCGGCGTTCTCGGCCCTGTTCGGCTTGAACATGATGCTGGTCAACCCGCAGGCGCACATGTTCTCCGAACCGCAGCTCGAAAAGCTGCTTGAGGAAACCGGCTTCGCCGACCCATCCTGCCGCGCCATCGCCGAGTCGCCGTACTGGCTCATCGAGGCCACGCGGCGGTGAGCGAGCTGCTCTGCTCAGCCCGTGCGGGGCGAGCGAGGCGGCAGACCGGGTCAGCCGGCGGCCTGAGCCTTGAACAAGCGAGATGCCCCATGACACCACACCCCTCCTACCCACACGTGCTCACCACCCTCTTCTGCGCCGGCCTGATCGCCGCGCTGATGCCCGCGGCTGTCGTAGCCGACGATGACCTGCCCGCTGCGCCCCAGGACCCCGAGCCGGGCTTTACCGCGCAGGAGGCCGATGAGGCGCTCAAGCAGGTCAAGGAGCAGATCGAACAGCGCTACGAGCGCCACAAGCAGCGCTACGCGGACCGTGACGATGTCAAGGTCCATAAGGGCATGCTGGTCGATCGCAAGGAAAAGCGGATTACCCTTGACGGCGCCGCCCTCGCTCACGGCCCGCAGACACCGATGGAGTTTTTCGTCACACCGTTCGGCAGTGCCAAGGACCACGAGGCCATCGCCCTGGTCTTTGTCAAACCGAGCAAGGTGCGCGAAGCGCTGATTTTCCTGGGCATGGAGCCGGGCAAGCCGATCGACTGGGATGACCTGCGGTTCTGGCCGCGCGGCGAGCGCGTGGTGATGCACTTCGAGTGGGAAGAGCCCGCCGCCGATAATGGCGAGGCTCAGAAACGCCGGGTCCGGGCCGAAGACCTCATCTACGATCGCCGCATCGAGGACACCATGCCGCGCAACGGCCTGGTGTTCACCGGCTCGTTCTTCCTCGATGATGATCATCGGCTCATGCAGCACGCCGATGCGGAAGAGGGCGAGCGCGTGCTTGCCGCCGATATCGCCTCGGCCGAGTCGATCGCCTCGATCTACAACGAACCAAGCACAGTCCTTGATGTGCCGAGGCAGGCCGGCCAATCCGAGGTGTATCAATCCTATACGCCGAATCCGCAATACCGCTTCCGGCTGTATCAGCCGGTGACGATCACGATCGAGCCCGAACCGCGCCCCGACGGCAAGCCGCGTGTCCGCGACATGCAGCTCGATGTGGCAGTGCGCGAGGGTGAGGACGGCAAGCGTCTCGGCGAGCTCGAGCTGACACTGACCGATGATGAGGGTAACCGCATCAACCAGGAGCGCACGCTCGCCGGCATGGTCCGCACGTTCAACGAAGCATTCGAGGCGAAGCAGGACCCGTTCGTATCCGTGCGCATCGACAAGGATGTGCCGCTGCACACCATCCGCACGCTCTACGAGTTGCTCGACGGCCAGCTCCAGGGTGAGGAGGGCATCCGCCTTACACGCCAGCCGGAGGGCCAGCTCTACTACCAGGCATTCCTTCCCGATGAGCGGATGAAAGACCGGGAGGAAGTCTTTCAGCCCGGCCCCGAACTGCACCTGCAACGTCGCGGCGAGAACATCGAGGCCGAACTGGTCGATGTGCAGAAGGACTGGGCTGTGACACCGCCGACGTTGAGCGTTGAAAAGCACGAGGTCGAGGGGCCTGAGCACACGCCGAAGCTGCTGGAAGAACTCGAAGTGCCGACACGGCGGCACGTGCTCATCTTCGCCCCCCACGATATGACCCATGGCGAACTGCTTGAGTGGGCCCTGCCCGTGCAGAAGAGTCACGAGATCATCTTCATCTTCCTCAACGGGCGGGAGGATTGACGGGCCGGCAAGCGCCCCGCCTTCACCCGTTTCAGCCGCGCGGGCTGCGGCGGGGTGATACCGCCTCGGCGAGCCAGCGGGGGCCGGAACGTGGCGCTATTATGTTCTCATCATTCGCTTTCGATGCGGTAGATGCGGGAGTCCCACGCCTCGAACTTGTCACTGAACGTGCCATCGCGTGATCTCAGCGTGCGATCCTCACCAATGATCGCCACTTCATCCCCGCCTTCAAGGCCATCGATGGTGAACCGGGCTTCGGCCGTCGCATCGCGCATGCGCACGGCAAAAAGGTACACCGCGCCTTCGTGCCGCTTCTGCATCGTGGCAACGGGCGCGATGCCATAATCGCGCTTGATGCGATCATCGCCCTCGCCCTCGGTGAGCTCGACCGTGTGCCCGTCCTCCACTGTTGGGCCGTGGATGACCGGCGCCAGCTCCTGCAAGCGGGCGTTGAGTTGCCGCATCACCAGCCGAAGCTCATCGTCATCGAAAATCGCCCGATCGGTGACATAGCGGCCATCCTCGAACTCGTGAACAAACCATGTGATCCCGGTCGAGCCGTAGATGATCGACATCCACACCTGTGCCCGCATCTCTTGCGGTGTCACCTTGCCTGCCCCCGAGATGCGGGAGGCCTCGAGGATGTTCCAAACCGGCTTGTCATCATCTGTCCACGCCCGCAGGCGCTTCACACCATAGCCGACCCGCCAGTGCTCACCCCGGGTGGCGCGGGTACTCGCGGCGGGGTAGATGTCGAATGAAAGTATGTCAGCGCCTTTCTGATATTCGCTGTAGTCCTCCGGCTTGCCCGTCCGCTCGCCCCGGCCGATCCAGCCGTCCCAGGCCACGCCCTGGCCGAGGTTGAGATACACCGGCCGCGTCCCATCGTGCTCGTGCCACTTGTCCCGGATCCGGCTGATCTGCTCCGGCGGCACGGGCGGGCCCCACCCATCGTCCTGGCGCTGGGCATTGTCCGGTTCATCCTGGTGCTTCCACCCGACGATGACTTGCAGAAGCTCATCCTCTTCTTCAAGCATCGTGCGCGCCAGGTCGTTCTGCCGTGCGATCACCGGCATCTCTGCTTCCCGTAGCGCCTCGAGCTGCGCCCGCGTCGGGCCCTGCCAGAGCCCGATGTAGAGGTTGACCCCGAGGTCTCTGTAGCGCTGGGCATTGGCCGGGTCCTGTAGCCACACACCGATGGTGAAGTGATCGTCCCCGGCGGCCGGACCATTCTCCCATTTCGCGAGTGGCGTTTCCGCTTCGGCGGCAGAAAGACTCCCAACCAGAACGATCAGCAGGGCGAGGGAATACAACCCGGGGCGAGCGGTGAAGTGCATGCCTTGGTTCCTTATTCGGTGGGCTGGCGCAGGCGGCGTGCGACTGTGATTTTACCGGTTTCGCGATGATTTATCGCAGTAGAGGCTCCCAGGTCTTGTCATTGCGGCCGGATCGGCTAAACTCTTTCCAAGCAGCCGGTCGATGTGAGTTCTGACTCGCTGCCGGCCGCGGGTTGAGGTGGCCTGCCGATGGCGGGGCCACGGGGAAGGACAACCCACCCGAAACCACCCCCAAGCATCCCTGCACCGATGAGATGGACCGCTGTCAACGTGGCCGGCTTGGCCGCGCGGCGGCGGTCGTGAATGGATATTTGAGCGATGTCGGCCTTCCCCCGCATGATCACCTGGCTGCGTTCCCTGCACGGTTTCGCATCGCCGGGCGAGGAAAACCTGACGCTTCGCCAGCAGTTGCGCGTGATCACCACCGCGTGGTTTTTCGGTGCGGTGTGGATGTTCATCATCCTCGGGGCCACACTCAGTCAGTACGCCAAGTCGCTGGGCGCTCCGGAATGGGGCTTCGGCATTATCGCTGCGGCGCCGTTCATCGGCGCCCTCGCCCGGCTGCCGGCAAGCTACATCCTCGAGCGGTTCGGGCGGCGGCGGCAGATATTTCTCATCACGCTCACATTCAGCCGCTTCCTCTGGGTCGTTGCCGCGGCGATTCCATGGATCATGCCCGAGTCCACCCGCCCGTACTGGTGGGTGATGATGGCGGCGACGCTCATCATCTCGTGGCTGATGGATGCCATCGGCGGCACGGCGTGGATGAACTGGATGGCCGATGTCGTCCCGCCGCGACTGCGCGGCCGGTATTTCGCCTTCCGCCAGAAGGCGACACGGCCGGTGGTGCTGATCGTCATGCTCCTCGTGGGCTGGCTGCTGGACGTGGCGCAGCGCGCCAGCGAAGTCGAGCCGGGCCTGCTGCTGACGATGACCAGTGCGATCCTCATGCTGGCCGGGCTGCTGGGCATGCTCGACATCCAGTGCTTCACGCGCCTGCCGGACCCGGCGCCGCCGGTTCCCAAACGCGGCGTGTCGTGGTTCAGCCGGTTCCGCGAGCCGCTGGGCGATCGTAACTTCCGCCGCTATCTCGCTTTCAACTTCACCTTCACCTTGGGCATGGGCTTCATGGGGGCGTATGTGCTGCGCTATGTGCTGGATGTGGCGCAGCTTTCCAATATGGCGGCGATCATCATGCTCGGGGCAGTGCCCATGCTCGCCACGGCGCTGGTCTATTCCTTCTGGGGCCGCATGGTGGACCGCTACGGCAAGCGGCCGGTGCTGGTGCTGGCGGGGGTATTCGTCATCTTTGGCCCATGGGGATGGTTCCTTGTGACCCCCGAGCACTGGCTGCTGGGCTATGCGCTGACGTTGATCTCGCCGCTGGCCTTTGCCGGCATCGAGGTGGCCAACTTCAACATGATCCTGGGCATGAGCAGCGACGGCTCAGGGCGCAAAGGCGCGGCGGGCCGGGCGCCGCAGGTCGGCGGCAGCGCTTTCGTGGCCCTGCACTCGCTGGCCGTGGCCGCTGGCGGCATCCTCTCCGGGCTGATCGGGGCCGCTGTGGCCGGCGCGATCACCGATTTCCGGCTCGAGGTAGCCACCCTCGGGTTGACCTGGACTTACCACCATGTGCTGCTGGCGCTTTCGGCGGGACTTCGCGGGGTGGCACTGTGCATCGCGTTGACGCTGGTCGAACCGGATGCTGCACCGCTTTCCACCGCCGCGCGGCACCTGATATCGACCCTGGCCGGGCAGGCGCGGCGGGTGGTGACCCTGCCGGAGCGCATCGCCACGTTCGGGCTCGGCGCCGCCCGGCGGCTGCGCAGTGCCGAGTGACGGGGCCGCTGCGGGGGCAGCCTTCGCATGGCGTAAGTTCGCCAGCCAAGCCCGTTTATGTGACTATTTCGGCATCGTTTGCAGTGCCGCCGGTCAATGCCGGAAATGCACGAACAGCCGACCATGGTTCCTGGCATCGTTTTCGATGCGGTGGTAGAGCCGTTTGATGTGCTTCTGCTGAAGAAAACGCTGGACCCGCTTCTTGAGTTGCCCCGTGCCCTTGCCCGGGATGATCTCGATGGTAGGAATCCGCTGCTCCACGGCCTGCTCGATCACCCGCTCGAGCTCGGCGTCGATCTTGCGCCCCTTATTGAATATCTCGTGCAAGTCCAGCTTCAATTTGGCCATGGCGCCCCATTGTAGCCCTCAGTGGCGGGATCATGGCCCCGGGCTGAGCGGCTGTCAGGGCGAACGCATGTAGTTGCAAAACCGGGTGGCGAGCGTATGCGGCTGCTCAATAGAAACGTCAAAGGGTCACCCCACGGACCGGGTCGGGGTCGGGAGGCGGGGCGAAAGCGCAACCGAACCCACCGCGGAGGCGTCACCCCCTTGGCCATGAGTGAGCCCGCCGGGGCAGCGGGCGCAATCCGTTCACTGCGAACCCCCATCATCCGGCCCCTGTTGGCCTCGAACCCCTCAGCGCCGGGTTCACGGTGAACCCGCACACCCCGCAAGCCGGGGCATCCGGCCAAGTCAATCATCGATTCCCGCTTCCCCTACTTCCCCCGGCCGCAACTCGAACGGCCCGCTCTGGATGCTGCCCGTCCACCACCCCTCGGGGATGACCGATGGTTCGACATCACACCACATTTGGCCTTTGACAACGAGCATGTCGGGTAATGCCTCACGAAGGAAGCCCACCTTGAACGCTACACGGGTAGAACTACCAGGCTCGATCACTAGAAGTAACCGTTCCACGAACCACACCTTCCCTTCGGCCTCGCTTTTCGGCATGCTGGGGGCATGCTGAACGAACCTGAATCAACGCGGTCGTCATCAACTCCTGAAGAAGCCCCGGAATCGCCG